>JBAUFP010000205.1:0-2917 GCA_049679205.1 bacterium
CTGCTACCGGGACTGCTCAGTATACTCTGAAATACTTTGATAACCGTCCGATGATCCGGATCAAGGACTGGCTCGTTTCTTCGACCTTCAACTATATGCTTACGGCCCAGACACTTGCGTCGCTTAAAGTTGGTTTGACGCACTTTGACCGTGTCTATGGGAACCGTGACTATGAGTGGGAAGACGAGAATGATCGCCAGTGGTATGAAGACTACCGGTTCAAGGCTGAACACCTGGTGGATCAGCTGATCCATCCGGAAGATTATGGTGTCACGGTTCGGGACGTTCTTATTGATAGTGTTATGGAGTATCATGAAGAGTATTACAACCGTGACGTCGAAGCGCTACGTAATAATCCGTACGGCGTCGAGGGCCTTTTCTATACGACTGGTGACTACCGGGTCTGGAGAGTTTGGGATAATAACGATATCCAGGGACGACTTGACCTCAGCCATTCCGTGGGCAAGGTCCACGAGTTCAAGGCTGGTGTCGACTACACACGTTACGAGATGAAATACTATGACAACAACCTACCCTGGGTCGCTAATCCATTCTGGGACTACTATGACCGTGATCCGTGGAAGTTCGCGGCCTATGTCCAGGATAAAATGGATTTCGAGGGGCTCGTGGCGCGTATCGGCTTGCGCTTCGATTACTTCGATCCCAAGGCCCAGACCTATGAGGCGCCTGAGGACTACTTGAACGATAATCTAATTGACTCTGAAGCCGAGTACAAAATCTCACCGCGTCTTGGCTTCTCGCTACCGGTGACTGACCGTATGAAGTTGCGTTTCAACTACGGGCAGTATTTCCAGTTGCCGGCGCTTGACAACTTGTACGGCTCGACCGATACATCGGTCATCAGATTGCTCATCTCCCGCGGTAATGCGGTGGTGGGTAACATTTTGATTAAACCAGAAAAGACCGTGTTGTACGAGTTGGGTATTGAGAATCAGTTCTCAGATGATGTTGTCTTCGGATTCACCGCTTACTTCAAGGACGTCTTTGACCTGAACCAGGTCCGTGAGGTGATTGCGATTCCGTATTCTTATTATCAGTATAAGAACGTGGACTATGGTAATGTGAAGGGATTCGAGATCAACCTACAAAAGCGTATGTCCAACATGTGGGCTTTTGGTTTGAACTACACGCTGCAGTTTGCCAAAGGCACGGCAGCCGACTCGTATGAGTGGTACCAGGATCATTACTATTACCAGATCCCTGTACCGGTCATTGATTACTGGCTTGACTTTGACGAGCGGCACACCTTGAATGCGAACTGGGATATCGATCTTCCGAGTGATTTCTTCCTGATCCCATTCCAGGATTTCAACAGCTCGATTGTCTTCTCATATCACTCGGGTCACCCGTATACGCCGCGTGATTTGCGGGGCAACATGTTGGGTGATGAAAACTCAGCCCGCATTCCCAGTTACTGGAATGTTGACTGGAATCTCAGCCGCAGTTTCAAGATCGGCCCGGCCAACCTGGTGTTAAAGGGTATGATTTATAACCTATTCGACACCGAACAGATCGTCGAGGTTCATGAGACCACGGGCCATCCTACCTGGCACGGTGACCCTGAGCCATCACTTGACCAATTCGGAAACACGGCGATTTCGAGCACGCGTTATTCGCCGCAATCAGATTTCAATCATGATGGTTTGGTTACTCCTGCCGAGGCAAAGCAATCCTATATCGATGCTCAGGCTGATTACTACTATGATGCAAGGAACTTCTTACCTGGTTTCCGCGCGCGCGTTGGCGTTGGTCTACAGTTCTAACCGGGTCGTAACAACTATTAGGAGGATATGATGAAGAGGATATTTACAGCACTGCTTGTTACTGCCGTTTGCACCTTCGCCGTGAAGGCGAACATTGGACAAACCTCAGGCCGCGCATTTGAGATCCTCAGACATAACGTCAACCAGGTCGAGTGTTGCGTGTCCAATTACGGTAAGTTCGGGCAGGATGAGACCGGTAACAATGCAGGGTGTTGGTGGCCAATAGGTACCACTCACAATTACATCTACGGTGCGGGAAGTTGGTTTGGCACGGTTGATGTGAGTGGCGATAGTCTGGTGACGATCGGATACGGCCCGCACGGCGGTGAGTCAGAATATGCACCTGGCCGCATGGGTTGGACCGTGAGTGATCCAGATGCTATTCTCTGGATGTACCCGGCCACATGGCCACCCACCGCGGCGACACTTCCCATGGCGCCGCAAACGACCAAGTCACATCAGGATTCCTGGTGTGTGTATAATGACGGCGATATTCAGTATCATATTGCGGGCGACACCCGGCCGATAGGTCTCGAGGTGTACCAGACCGTGTATGCCTGGAATTTGAGTTCGACCCAGGACATCATCTTCATACGCTTCGAAGTCAAGAATACGACTTCAGAGATACTTAACCGCTGCTATTTCGGTGTCTGTGCGGATAATGATATCGGGAACGAAGCTGGTGTTCAAGCGAATGATCGGATATCCGCTATTGTTGGTCAGTGGTATGTGATCGACGGTGACTCGACCTGGATTGATAATCTTGGTTATCAGTGGCAGGAAGAAGAAGAGCCGGGTGCGCCACCCTGGTTTCCGGGCACGATCGGCTTTGACTACTTGCAGAGCCCCTGGGATCTGGTACCGGGTGAAGACAAGGATAATGATGGTATACCGGATGAGTTTGAGCGGGATAGCGTATACTTTGCGAATAATGTGCCGCCGGCGCAGTGGGATGTGGATCTTGATGGTACGCCAGACTGGCGTGATCCTTCCGAGATCCCGCAGTTGGGCATGACCGCATTCAAGCGCTTCACCCTGAACCTGGAGCCGAACCTAGACTTTGAGCGCTACACTACGCTATCTGGCTACAATTTCCGTACCGGCGTGTACGAGCCTTATGATACGGTGCCGCC
>JBAUFP010000206.1:0-3135 GCA_049679205.1 bacterium
GTGTCATAAATGCGAACGAATTGATTGTTGAACTAGCCGGGATATGGGTAGATGCGCTGGATAGTGTCTCAATTATCTATACCCACCAACATCCTGCGCAAGGTACCCATTATCTCGGTTTTATCGTAGAATTTCCCGGTGATATGGATCCGACTAACAACCGGGCATTTAAAACTCTGAGCGTAATCGGCGAAATTGGCGAACTTGCTCTTTCCCCGGCGGTATTTTCACCAAATAATGATGGCATAAATGATCGGCTTCAGATTGACTACCGCCTCCCCGAATCAGGCGGGAAGCTTACCATATCGGTATTCGACACGCGCGGCATTAGGATACACGATATTTGTCGGAACGAGCCTTGGATGTTTGCGCAGGGGACGTTATATTGGGACGGGAGGACTGCCAAAAGGCAAATTCCGATCGGAATGTATATTGTATATCTTGAATATCAGATTCATAATAAAATCACCCGGGCGAAGAAGACGACAATACTAGCTCGCTAGCGCTCGCAAATCCGTAATCCGAATATCGAAATCCTAAACAAATTCAAATACCAAATTTCCAAAACTCAAAAAAGCTCGACATAGAATATACGTCAATGGCGCAATGCGTCAATGTTTGACAACCATCACTGTAATCAAGTAGTTTATCACCGTAATCAAACCGAAGGCATAGCCTTCGGTAGACGTTGACTTTGGCGGTCTTTTAGCTATAATACCCGATGGCAAGAAAGACCCCATTTTACGACAAACATGTTCAGCACAAGGGCAAAATAGTTGAATTTGCAGGATTTTCCATGCCTCTTCAGTTTGAAGGTATTATCCCCGAACATAATGCAGTCCGTGAATCGGTCGGCGTTTTCGATGTTTCACATATGGGTGAGGTTGAGGTTAGGGGTAGCGACCGTATCAAGTTCGTGAACTACATAACAACTAACAATGCCTCCAAACTCGCGCTGAATCAGGTGCAGTATTCAACAATGCTCTACCCGGATGCCGGGATTGTTGATGATTTACTGGTGTATAACCTGAAAGATAGAGTTTTTCTCGTGGTTAACGCCTCGAATACAAATAAAGATTTTGCATGGATATTGGAGAACACGAAATATGACGTGGATATCAAGAACACGAGCGATAAGATTGGACAGCTGGCCATTCAGGGGCCAAAAGCAGAACCTGTAGTGCAGAAATTGTTCGACCTAAATCTGTCGACACTGCAATTCTACTGGGCTACTGAGACGGACATGAAGGGTATTCCAGTGGTTCTGTCGCGTACCGGGTACACTGGTGAGGACGGCTTTGAGCTTTATCTCGATGAGAAGTACGCAGCTGATGCATGGGATATGGTTTTCAGTGCGGGAGAAGAATTTAATATAAGGCCGATCGGGCTGGGCGCGCGAGATACGCTGCGTTTTGAGATGCGTTATTGTTTGTATGGCAATGATATTGATAAGACAACCAATCCTTTGGAGGCGGGTCTCGGTTGGATTGTGAAACTCGATAAAGAGGAATTTATCGGAAAAGATGTTATTTTAGAAATTAAAAAACGTGGTATGCAACGAAAGCTAGTTGGATTCGAGACTCTGAGCAAAGGTATTCCGCGACATCATCAGGAGATTCATGCAGGTGATGAGAAAGTGGGCTTTGTGACATCGGGTACTTTTGCGCCGTCTTTAAAGAAGGGAATCGGTATGGGGTATGTCAGTGTTGCACATGCGGCGGTTGGTAATAAATTGAAGGTGTTGGGTAAAGAACCTATTGAAGTTGAACTTATCAAAGGACCATTCTATAAACATGGGAGCCGTAAGTGAACGTGGTTTTGTTCGTTCCTAGACTTGTTGATAATCTGTTTGCATCCGTTTTTTCTAATCCGTGTGCATCTATATTTAAGCTTTGGTTAAATAAAAGGAGGCAAGATGGCTAACGTGATAGACGGTGTTAAGTACACCAAGGAACACGAGTGGGTGAAGATAGAAGGAGATACTGCTGTTGAGGGCTTGAGCGATTATGCGCAGTCCGAGTTGTCTGACATTGTGATGGTTGAATTACCCGCAGTCGGGAAAAAAGTCAAAGCCGGTGAGGCAATAGGGACAATTGAAGCAGTAAAGGCAGTTAGCGATCTATATGCTGGATTGAGTGGCGAGATCACAGAAGTAAATGAGAAGGTTGCTTCGGATCCTGCGTTGATCAATAAGGACCCGTACGGTGAAGCTTGGTTATACAAAATTAAAGTTGAAGATCAAAAAGAACTGGAGAATCTACTTTCACCGGAGCAATATAAGGAATTGATCGAGAAGCACTGATGCATTATCTGCCTCTGACACCTCAGGATGAGAAGGAGATGCTGGCTCGAATTGGCGTCTCGTCTTTCAAGGAACTGATCGATCAAATTGTACCTGAGAATTTGCAGTACCACGGCGAGATTCCAATTCCGGAAGCAGTGAGTGAAAGCGAAGTCAGAAGAATACTCGGTGGGCTGGCTGGTAAGAACCTTAACACGGATGAATATTTGTCTTTCTTGGGTGCGGGAGTCTATGACCACTATATTCCAGCTATAGTCGATAGTCTAATTTCGCGAAGCGAGTTCTATACTGCATATACTCCTTATCAGGCCGAGGTGTCACAGGGCACGCTTCAGTCCATTTTTGAATACCAAAGTGTTATTTGTGAACTCACCGGGATGGAAGTATCTAATGCATCAATGTATGATGGTGGTTCAGCGCTTGCCGAAGCATGCCACATGGCAAATACAATAAAAGGAAAGAACAAGGTAATACTGTCAGACTTGATACATCCTTTTTACCAGAAAATCACCAAGACCTATACCCACGAATGTGGAGTTAAGATTATTCAGTGCCCGGCTAAGGATGGCGTGACAGATATAAATGCCTTAAAGGACTTGGTCGACGGCGAGACGAGCTGCGTCTGCATTCAACAACCGAATTTCTACGGCTTGCTCGAATCAATGACCGAGATTGAGAAGATCGTGCATGAGAAAGGTGCGTTGTTAATTGCCGTGGTCGACCCCATATCCTTAGGCGTTATCAAACCACCTGGTGAATACGATGCGGATATCGTTGTCGGAGAGGGCCAGGCGCTTGGTGTTCCACAGAGCTTCGGAGGTCCGCTGCTGGGG
>JBAUFP010000207.1:0-3483 GCA_049679205.1 bacterium
TGTAATGCGAGAACCGTTTACTCTTCAGGAGCCGCCTCGCAAACGCAGTCTTACAAAAGGGACGTCTATCAGGGTCATCCACAGACTTGAAATTCACATAGCAAAGTCCGTGCGGCTTCAACACTCTTTGTATTTCACGCATCGTCTTGCAGTGGGGTCAAATCTAAACATTTGACACTAATTCCTGCAGTTTCATCTCAAGCTCACAGTATTTCTTTTTCACTTCAGAGTCCTTATTCATTTTCCGTTTCAATCGACCTCTTAACTGATACACTGACATATAATCGATATCACCCAACAAGCGACCGATCTCGGCCTGTGTGATTTCACAAAACTTATACAGCAATTCGGCAACAATGCCGCGAGTGATGCCATTAGCACCGCGCTGTTCCAATGCTTTTTTGCTGATACCACACTCGCGTCTCAGTATCCCGAGCACCACCTCTGGTTCCTGCGTAAAGCTAATCATTTCTCGATAAGCTGGCTGTTCACGGGCCGAGGCACGCCGTAAATACCGCTTCACGGAAGCCGCAAAATCCCTGTCACCCAGTATCATCCGGCTCCGGACGTGTTTGAACGGACTCTCAAATCCTCGCTTCAGTCCATCCCTAGCAAACGCATGGTAATCATCCCGCCCTCCCACCATCGCCAAAAGCCTGTCGTAATCAACAAAATTAAGCACACTCTTTTCGTGTAAATACCCCGGCAAACTGCTCCAGGGATAATCAATGGCCTTTTGCCAACGCTCACGCAAAGACACAGACTTCAATTGCCTCACCCGCACCGGATTCAAATGCAGATAGCGCGATACTTCCAATAGATAACTATCCGCATCAACCAAGTAAGCATGATACCGTCCCTGATACAAATTACCACTGCGCTCATGCCGCCAATTGAACCATCCCGTATACCGGATGTTGAAATGACGCATAAACTCCGAGCAGTTCGCCTTTCTCGTCTGGATCAACAGATGAAAATGATTATTCATCATGATGTAAGCATACAACACAACCTGATAGGTCTCCAAGGAGTCCGCAAGCATGGTGAGAAACCTATGCCGATCCCTATTATCCAGATAGATCTTACGGCGCTCAATCCCCCGACAGGTAATATGGTAATGAGCACCGGGAAACTGTATTCTCAAAGGACGCGCCATAGTAAAACCATACCCATTGCCAATTTGATGTCAAGAATATTGTCAAATGTCAAGATTTGATGTTATGAAAAAATTGCAACTCTGTGATCATGGTATATACTATGATTTAATGGAGGTGCAATTATGTTATATGTTGGCATTGATTTTCACAAGACTTACTCATTCATCACGGAGATGGATGAGACCGGCGATATTGGGCACCAAACAAAATTGGCCAATGACCGCGCAACACTCACTAACTATATAGACAAATTACCATCACACTCCAAACTTGCGATTGAGGCAACTTGTAATTGGTATTATTTCTACGAACTGGTTGAAGACCATGATTTAGATATCTTCCTGGCTCATCCACTCAAGACCAAAGCCATTGCTTCGGCACGGCTCATGAATGATAAGGTGAGTTCCGAAACCCTCGCGCACTTGTTACGGGCGGATCTATTACCGACTGCCTATATCCCGGATCAAAATACCCGAGATATCCGTGAGGTGCTGCGCATGCATGCCTTCCTGATTGCCCAGCGTACGCGCCTCAAGAATAGAGTACACGCAATTCTCATGAAGAATGGCCTGGCCGGTCCGTATACGGATATCTTCGGCAAAAAGAGTCTCGCTTGGCTCAACGATTTGACACTCCGTGCTTGCTATCAAGACGCAATCGCTAGCTATACCCGTTTGGCTGAAGCATTTAAATACGAAATCGAATTACTCAAACAGAGAATACAGGAGCTTGCCTACGATCATCCCTATGCACGAATCCTTGATACCCATCCGGGGATAAGCTACTACTCGGGATTACTTATCGCAGTTGAAATTGGTGACATCAAACGATTCCCAAATGCGGGTAAACTGTGCTCCTACGCCGGTCTCGTACCAACCATGCACGCCTCAGGCGGCAAAGTGCGTATGGGTTCAATCACTAAACAGGGCTCAAAGTGGTTACGCTGGATCCTGGTCGAATGTACCTTACATGCGATTAAGAAATCACCCCATTATCAACAGCTATATACACGAGTCGCCTACAAACACGGTAAAGGCACGGCCCGCGTCGCCGTCGCCCGCAGCATGCTCCGGGGAATATATGCGATGCTCACATTTGATCGACCTTATCGAGAAAGACAACTCCGGTCAGCGCCTTGGGGTCATAACCTTAGAAAAGGTTCTGAGATTTGATTGCGCGACCGGAGTCGTACAACATACTGTACCACGAGTACGCATAGGTGACTGACTCATGGTCCAAATCAATTATAACATTGAATTACCTGGAGGTCAATATTGACAGATGACTAACTACCGTATATAGTAAAACCTAATCAGGGGGACGCAATTTTTTCATAGGTGACCCCATTCTTACCTAATACGGTCCTACATTTCACCATACACTCTACAGAGTTCTGAGCTCGGAGTTCGCCCTTCGCAGCACGCCCCAATTCCATCATTCAACGCGCTGTATTTTGAAGCAATATATCTTTCCGCTAGTATAAATCAGGAACTTGTCTGCTGTGTTCATGAAGCACAGATCCGTCTTAATGTTACTATGATTATGCGCCGAAAATTCTTTAGCCCACAGGATCTCACCCGCGCGATTGAGCAGATAAATTACACTCATTGTATCGACCTTACTTGCAGACAGGGCGATTATTACCTCGCCTTTGTCTGAAACATCCAGAGCATGGTACAATATATTCTCGGGAAAAATAAACCGTCGATATTGTTGGCCATATGTCATATCAACCAAGTACAAGGTGCCGCTTGCATCAACAGCCGCCCTATATTTTTTAGATGCCGAAGTTGTGAAATGTGGATATTTGAATAATCCATGATCCTGCCTTAATGCTCCATTATATAAATGTTCCCAGCAGAATACCACACCCATTACCGATCTGCGGGACGAATGGATCTGCGGCTTGATCGTATATATCCGGGGGCCGGACCTCCAGTCTGCTTCAACATCCCAGCTGGACACATCTTCCCATTGCAGAGGCGATCTACGGACAGTATACGATATTGATCTTGAGCCGGTAAAAATGAAACCTGTAGGACCAACAGTGTTGCCGTCCGTATCCTTTAACTCGGAATTTATGTTCAGCACATATACGGCCGTATCAGATATGCTTGAATCGCCGACAAAATTCAATTCGCGATTATTCTGCCATTCCCAATATCCAAATAGGCTTGGATATATTTCGACTACCGAACAAACATTAACCGTTGTATCAATATCTCTATCAAACAGGATGGAAACACGGTTGCTACTAACCTCAGATTCTATCACCACCGGATTAGCGTGTGCAAAATTTGTAACAATCAACAACAGTAAAGTGAAC
>JBAUFP010000208.1:0-4274 GCA_049679205.1 bacterium
AACATATCCAAGCGGAGCAGTGGCCAGTTTTGTTTTTCCCAGTTCCTTGACCGATGGCATGACCTATTGGTGGCAGGTTCGCGCCGCTGATACGACATCTTCGGGCTCCTGGTCAGGCGTAACCGAATGCCGCTCATTTACGATTGACACCTCATTACCGAGTAACTCGTGTTCATGGTTTCAGACAACTGGTGCTCAGTATGCTGGGGACGAATTATTCGGCACCGAGATTCAGGGCGATAGCATCGTTTTGCTTCCGGTCGGCTATGTTGAGGATACCCTTTTATTCGAAGATTTCGAGGCAGCTGGCATTCCGTCTGGCTGGACAGTTATCGACGGCAATAGTGACGGCGTACAGTGGATGGTGGGAACTACTGGAGACCTCGGTAGTTATACGCCGCCCAACTACAGCACTCAATATGCTTACTATTCAGATGACAACGCGGGCAATGGTGTCATCAGCTACAACGAGGAGTTGATATCGCCTTCAGTTCATATCCCGGGTAGTGCAAGTAATCTCGCAGTTCAATATGGCTACGGGTTTCAACGCTATGAAAGCGGTGAGATCCTCGACGTACGGGCGAGGTTCTTCAATGGTTCCTGGGGTAGTTGGATCACAATTGCGAGCTATACAACTAGTTCTAACGGGACGGCAACGATTGATTTAACCGCTTATCTTCCCGCCGATTCGGTTCAGTTCGAGTGGATGTACCACGATGAAGCCTCTTCCTCACATTGGGGTTGGGCTGGCGCATGCGATAACATCGTAGTCACATATTCATACACTTTCACTAATGACCAGGGAACCGTGACGGGTGCGCCAGTATATCATGGTGATCTTTCCATAGTCTATGGACGGCCGCACTGGGGCAGGGTTCTGTGGCACAAAGCCGAGTCTGGAGATTCAATTGGCATCCAGGTTGAGTATTTTAATGGCACATGGCAATTGGTTCCCGATGCCGATCTGCCAGGGAATTCGGGCGGGTTTTTTACCACCTCGGAAAACGGCACAATTGTTCTGTCCAATTTGGATACGCTCACCTATGGAACTTTGCGCCTCGTAGGTGTTTTCGAACGCATAAACGTTGAATCACCTAACAACCCCGCGTTGCTCGATTGGGAAATCGGAAATCTCTCCGGTGGTGAAACCGTTCCTCCGGAACCGTTCAGCCTGATTTCACCGGCAGATTCCTCGTTATTCTCAAACCCGCGACCCAATTTTGCCTGGCACTCCACATACGATACAGGAAGCGGACTTCAGGGTTACCGTGTTTACATCGGTGGTCAACTACGACACACCACCACAGATACGTCCTGGACCGCAGATTACGATTTGTCTGAGGGTTATAATCCCTGGTATGTTGCTGCGTATGACAGTGCTAACAATACGCGCAATTCGAACGAAACGTGGACCGTCGGCATCGACACAACGGCGCCATCTGCGGTCAGTCTCATCAGTCCGGCTAATAACTGCTACTTGGATAATAATAATGTGAATTTTGTTTGGCACCGGGCAACTGATAATCTGAGTGGTGTCCAGCACTACACGTTGCAGTACGCACTGAATAGTGCCTTTACCCAGGGCCTGGTGGAAACGACCTGGGTTGATACTGCATTTACTACGTCCCTATCCGACACGATATACTACTGGCGCGTTAAGGCCACTGATGCGGTTAATAATGAAGGTGTTTTTTCTTCGATTTGGCAGTTTGAGATCGATACGCAATTGCCCTCGACTCCGACACTCGTTACTCCGGTTGGCGGCGGTTGGTTGAATAATACTCTTGTCGACCTGCAGTGGTCCACGGTTCTGGCTATTGTTGGAGGTCATAATCAGGATCCAGATTTTCGTGCACCGATCCGTTATGTATTACAGATCGATATCACGACGAATTTTGTATCTCCGGTTTATGTTGATACCCTGACCAGTGCCGCAACAACGGTTTCGTTGAGTGAGGCGTTCTACTACTGGCGAATCCGGGCATATGACCTAGCCGGCAATCAGGGACCATATTCGACGATCGATAGTTTCGGCGTTGATGTTAGTCCCCCAACTACTGTGTCATTAATGTCACCGAGCAACAATGGATATGTGAACACCAGTACGACGAACTTTATTTGGCATAGTTCGTCTGACAATATGAGCGGCGTGGACCATTACCACTTGCAGTATGCTTTGAATAGTGGTTTCACCCAGGGCCTTGTGGAGACGACACTGGTTGATACTACCGTTACCCAGGTTCTACCTGAGACAACTTATTATTGGCACGTCTCGGCAGTTGATGTGGCTAATAACGCAGGTTCGTTCTCTGCAACCTGGCAGTTTGAGATCGATACGCAATCTCCATCCGTGCCCAATCTCGTTACGCCGACGGGCGGCACTTGGTTTAGCGATACCTTACTGGATTTTGAATGGTCACCAGTAACCAGTATTCCGATATTTGGCCAGGGCATGAACGCTGCATATGAGGGCGAAACACCGGCTGCGCCGCTATCACCAATTCAGTATATTCTCGAGGTGGACACGAGTGCTTCATTTGGTGCACCGCTCCATATTGATACATGCGGAACCACCACGTCGAGTGCCAGCCTAGATGAAGGATTTTATTACTGGCGGGTCCGCGCGTTTGATCTGGCCGGTAATCAGGGGGCATATTCGGATCACGATAGTGTTGGCGTGGATATAACTCCACCGCAAATTGAATCAACCACGGTCTGGAATGATACGACCTTCATCGGCCCATATGAGATTATGACTTGGGTTGATGATGATCTCGCCGGTGTTGATTCTGTGATACTACACTATAAGCGTGATCAAGACCCAACGTGGTTCTGTGTAACGATGCAGTCTTCAGCGTCCAACTGGTATGTGGATACGATACCCTCGGTAGGTGGGTCTGATGATAGTGTGCGGTACTATATCGAAGCAGTTGATATAGCTCAACCAGGAAATATCGCATTTGATCCAGGTGGCGCGCCGACGAGCTATTATGGCTTTGTTGCCAACGCAACGGGCATTGAGGAGTTGACGACAGAACATCTCTCTTTCTACTTCGGTATCGGGCAGAATCCGGCACGCGATAGAGTCGTCTTGAATCTATCAATACCATTTGGTGCTGCGGTGGAGATGCGCGTGTACGATGTGTCAGGTAGATTGATCGGAAAGCCAGTTTCCGGACAGATAGCTGCGGGTATCCATGAGATCCACTGGGCACCCAATGTCAGTTCTGGAATCTATTTCTACACGCTTGATTCACCGTGGGAGGATATTACTGGGAAGATAATATTAGTTAAATAGAATCATTTATGTAGCAACAGCCTAACACGGCATTTGTTCTTCCATCCATGACCCCGCCCTTTCTCCCAGAAGGGCGGGGTCGATTATTGACCAAAGTGCACTTACGCTTCGAGCTTGTCGATTCCGTTTTTGCTCAAGACTTTGGTTTGACAGCAAAAACGAGAATCCCGCATTCGCGGGGGAAGCGTATTACGCAAAACGCCACACGCTATACGCCTGACGCTTCTCCCAAATACCTGATCACCGTACGAAAACAACTGTAGTTGCCCAATTGATTGGGCTAAGCATTTACGCTTCGAGCATCCTGTTCTAACGGGAGAAGCTACTGACTATTAACCTTTCAACGATCCAACTGTTTTGTATTTGGAAATTGTGATTTGCCCCACAACCGTCATTGCGCGCCCGCCGCAATCTCGGTTTACTTGCCCCGTTAGATACACAGCCGCAAATAGGTATGATCAGCTTAGTATTGTTGTTACGCTCTTAATGCGTCTAATAATGATACATTTGATTATCTAACGGGGTTATAATATTTGTGATTTGTTTTCCCTCTCCGTCATTGCAAGGCCCGTGCAACGGGCCGAAGCAATCTCGTTTACTTGCCAGCTTGATTATTTGATTTATTGGAAATTGAGATTTGGTATTTGTTGTTATCACTGAGATTGCCACGTCGTCCGCATCATATTGTGAACATTGTAATGATCCGGACTCCTCGCAATGACAGTGGGTATGGGGTTTGCCCCGCCCTTCATCGAAGAAGGGCGGGGCGGGAACAGTCTGTTATGAAGATGTTTTAGCGAACGAGGATCAGTTTGTGTGCGGCTGCTTGATTATCCGCTTCCAGTTTGAAGAAGTAAACTCCATTGGCTACGGTGCGCTGGTTCAGGTCTTTGTTGTTCCAGAGAATTGACTTCTCACCAGCTGGCTGATGGCTGTTGACCAAGGTCTGAACCAAACGACCCATGCCGTCATACAC
>JBAUFP010000209.1:0-3750 GCA_049679205.1 bacterium
AATACGAATCACGAACTACGAATACGATTTCAATCCAGCATCACAACTCTACAAAGATCGACAATGGGTGAAGGTTAAGATGCTCGACGTCCATCAGCATAATCGTCATCAGTTTCCAGCATCCTTACCCATCAACTATCTTTATCTATGGACCTGAATAAACATCAAAAACTCATCGAGAAGATCTACTTTCAGAAAGACTCGAAAAGGGGAATGGACAAAACATTCAACTGGCTCGTCGAGGAGATCGGCGAATTAGCGAGAGCAATCAGAAAAAAAGATAAGGAAAAAATCAAAGAAGAATTCGCCGACTGCCTCGCCTGGCTGCTCTCGGTTGGTTCAATCCTCGGCATCGATGCTGAAGAAGCCATGACCAAGTATCGGAAGGGATGCCCGAAATGTCACAGCACTCCGTGTCGCTGCGGCGAAGATCGTACTCGTGATTCGTAGTTCGTATTCGTAACAAAAATTCAAGGAGGATTGATGAAAAAGATAAAGATAAGAAATGTATGGGATATGGACGTTTTTAAGTTAGCACATGAACTCACTCTCCGAATCTATAGAATAACGCGTAACTTCCCGAGATTCGAATTGTATTCATTGGTCTCTCAAATGAGAAGAGCGGCAAGTTCCATTCCAATGAATATTGCTGAAGGAGCGGCACGAAATTCAAGAGCCGAATATCGAAGATTTGTATCAATAGCAAAAGGTTCAGTAGGAGAGATATCTTATCAGATTGTTTTAAGTAAAGATCTTGGTTATATAAATATTGATGATTCGAATAATTTAGTCGATGGGTATAGCCGTGTCGGCAGGATGCTCACAAGATTAAGCCAAAGTTTAGAAAAAAAGAACATTGATTGATTAAAATATCAAAGTACGAATACGATATACGAGCCACGAATACGACAATCATTGTCGTTAGGAAGGAGGTTTAATGGCTTTCATAATACTAGCCTTAGTCTTCGCAGTCGCTCCTCCGGCCAACATTCGAGCGTATGATACGCCCGATGATGGCGGCGGTGTCATAAACATCGAATGGCAACTATCACCCGATGACAATCAGATCGACGGCTATGAAATATACCGTAGCGGAAACGGCGTAGATTTCGTGAAAGTCGGGTTCATCGGGAGGAGCCGTCAATTCTACCAAGACCAGACAGCAGAAGACGATATTATGTATTCTTATAAAGTAGCAGCCGTTCGAGACACAGTGAACGCGTTCTCATCGCCCAGTCCAGAAGTCATGAGCAGCCCATCATGGATCAATGTTTCCAAGGTGAACATCTACGTTGCGATGATCATATTTGGAGGACTTATCCTGTATTACATATACCACGCGCGTAAAGGCAAGAAGTTGTTCATCAGAAAGATCGCCGGCTTGCAGGCAATCGATGATGCGGTTGGCCGGGCAACTGAAATGGGTAAACCAATACTGTACGTCCTTGGGCTTGGATACATCGAAGACATCGCAACCATTGCCAGCCTGAACATCCTCGGAGAAGTCGCCAAGAAAACAGCGCAATATAATACAAAGCTAATCGTCCCTAATGCCGATCCAATTGTTTATACAGTAGCGCGTGAAATAGTCAAGGAATCCTACACTCATGTGGGCCGACCCGATGCGTATGACCCCGATAGTGTTTTTTTTCTGGCGCGGGAACAGATGGCATACGCAGCCGGCATTGATGGCATTATGACGCGGGAAAAACCCGCCACCAACTTTCTCGTTGGTTATTTTGCCGCGGAGTCACTGGTACTGGCCGAGACGGGTGCTGCGACCGGTGCAATTCAAATCGCAGGAACCGACGCGCTTGCCCAGTTACCGTTCTTCGTGACCGCATGTGACTACACCCTGATCGGTGAAGAATTGTATGCGGCATCTGCTTATATCTCAAAACGTCCGTTACTGCTCGGCGCGATAAAAGGCGAGGATCGGGCCAAAGTTGTTATTGTGACGGCCCTGATACTAGCTTCGATCATTGGTCTCATTTCCCGGTTTCCAATACTCAATCTCTTTCAATAGGAGCCAATCATGAAAAAAAGAATACCTTTAATCCTCATATTCATTGCTGGACTGCTTGGCGTTATTTCTTTTGTCATTCCTCATCCGTCGTACCAAGTATACGACGAATGGATACGCAATGATCTCTTGCGTGTGCTCTCATCATTCGCCGTGGTTCTTGCTCTGGGCAGTCTTGTAAGAGTTCACTCTGACAAGATCCGTCGCAGACGGAGAAACTGGCAGTACTCCTGGTTGCTGCTTATTGCATTTGCTGTTTCAGCTGTTATCGGATTATTTGGCGGCGTGGCGGCTGATGGCATTCTGCCCACAATGATTGGTTCTTTCAGTTTCGACATCCAGACACTGTATGAGAATATTGTGATACCGCTTGCTTCTTCCATGTTCGCACTTTTGGCGTTTTTCATGGCTTCCGCAGCGTACCGCGCATTCAGGGTCCGCTCCATGGAAGCAACCCTGCTTCTAACCGCGGCCTTCATTGTGATGATCGGCGTTCTACCGATCGGCTACAGCATATCGAAATACTTGCCCGCCTTTGTCCAGTGGATACTGAACGTGCCTAATGTGGCAGGTCAACGCGGCATTGTGCTCGGCATTGCGCTTGGTGTGGTGGCAACGTCATTGAAGATCATCCTCGGTATTGAACGGGCCTGGCTTGGAGGTGGCGAATGAAGTTCTACGAAAAGCTCATGAAGATCGACCGTAGAACTATCTATGCGCTCCTGCTCGTCGTTGTCATACTGCCACTTGTTTTTCCTTCAGTCGTAAAGGTTACCCCAATGACGCCGGTTGAAAGAATATTCCAAGCAGTAGACAATACACCACAGGATAAAGCGCTTATCCTTGACTGCAGCTATGCACCCCAGATCAAAGCCGAGGTCGAGCCGATGGCGGTCGCGGTACTCAGACACGCGTTCAAAACCAGGAAAAAAATCCTCGTCCTGAGTTTATATGTTGAAATGATAGGACTGGCAACCAGAGCACTCAATCAGGTTGTCGGTGAATTCAACAGCGTTGCTGAGACGCATGAGGACAGCATTATTTACGGTCGCGATTATGTATTTCTGGGCTGGCAGCCTCCACCGATTGTACCAATGCTCGGCATGGGTGAAAGCATAGCGAATATCTACGTAGTTGATTACTATGGAAACCAGACTGACACTCTCGAGATGATGCAACGAATCAACAATTATAATGACATAAGCATACTCGTGGCACTGAGCGGTTCACGCATACCGATTTCCTGGGTTGCGTATGCACAGAACAGGTACGGTCTCCAGGTAGGTGTTGGATGCACTGCCGTTTCGGGAGCGGATTTCTATCCATATTATCAAACCGGTCAGTTTACCGGACTCATGGTCGGTATGAAAGGCGCCGCAGAGTACGAAGAACTTGTTGAAGCTAACCATGGAGTGAAGGGCAGGCGCGTCGCCAGCGAGGCAATGCTGTCCCTCACCTACGCCCACATTATTATCATCCTCTTTATTGTCATCGGAAACATCGGCTTTCTCCTGCAGAGGAGGAAAAAATGAACATTTCAACTGACCCCTGGGTATGGATAGCATCAATACTGAGCTTGGCAATATTATCGTTTCTATATAAGGAAAATCCATTTTTCAGAGCCGCCGAGCACATCTTCTTAGGAGTCGCCAACGGATATCTCGTAACCTTTTACTGGCACCGGATTCTCATGCCCATTCTCTTCCGGCCTTTGTTCCAGCAGGGCG
>JBAUFP010000210.1:0-2707 GCA_049679205.1 bacterium
CTTGGCATGGTCGCTGGAGTTAAAGGTAATTCGCTCATTCTCGTCGACGGGCTTGAAGTCTCTATGCCCGGAGCTTCTATGGGCAGATACATTGATGAAAATAACCAAGCCGTTGATGCATCCTCGATTACTTTTCCATTTACTGCATCCCTGATAACTAATACGGAACTACCCGCGCATATGCGCGCGCAAACAACCGTGGTAAAGATACACAATTTCTATGATGTAGTCGAGGGACGGCTAGTTAAGCGGACCTCTCCTTGACACATAATCGATCCGGGGGAGAAGGTTATGCCTTCTCCCCCGGCTAATCCGAAGCATTGACTATTCCATACTTTTACCTATACTTTGTATACGGAGGTGAACATTGAAAAGATACTTTGTCGTTTCCCTTCTGATTTTAACTTTTTGTATTGTAAGATGCGGCAGCAAGAAAGAAGAAGGTGGCGTAGCCGGTAATAATCCTCCCGAAATAAGAAACATTACCCTGTTACCTCTAAACCCAACGGTTCAATCGGAGATTACGGCACGCATTCTGAGTTCAGACAAAGACGGTGACCCGATCACCTATGAAGTGACTTGGTTCGTGAATGAACGCGAAATCGGTGAAGGCATGTCGCTCACCTACGATGAGATCAAGAAAGGAGACAAGATATTTGCCGACATAACGCCGTTTGATGGACAGGATTATGGAAAAAAGATGAGATCGGGTGAGATAACGGTCATAGGATTGCCACCCCGTATCCTTTCCCTTTCAATTATTCCTGAAATTGCCTATACTAACACGCCTCAGGTCGTGCTCAACGCGCTATTTGAAGACCTGGATGGAGATTCAATAAAGCTTATTGCACACTGGTTGGCCAAGGACGAGATGCTGCCCGACACCTCTAATGTTCTCCAGTTATCGCGTCTGGGACTCAAGAAAAACGATGTCATTACTGGTGCTGCTTTCGCCGATGATGGAGAGCACCGTTCTGAAGCCTTCACCTTCGAAATAATCGTCGCCAATGCGCCGCCTGCCTTCCGGACAAAAATCGACTCGGTCAAATGTTCTACTGACAGTGTGTATTACCAGTTACCGATTTTTGATCCGGATGGCGATCCGCTTACGTTCGAGATTCTGGAAGCACCCAGCGGGATAAGTGTTGATGCACAACAAGGCATTATCTATGGTGCAGCAGGTACAATTGAAGTCTTTGAAGTTGCAGTACGCGCCACGGACACCGATGGCGCCTATCTTGACGCCCGGTTTACCCTGACTGCGAATTAGACAAATTCACAATCAATAAACAAAGGCGGCCGGAAACTTCGGCCGCCTCTGTTTATTATTTCGCAAAATACGTTTATTTCTTTGGATGATCAGGGTCAGGAACGCATGCATCGACCGGGCAAACCGCCGCGCACTGCGGCTCATCAAAATGCCCTTCGCATTCCACACATTTGCCGAAGTCAATCACATATATTGGATCTCCCGCCGCAATTGCCTGAACCGGACACTCTGGCTCGCACAACCCACATGCTGTGCATTCATCATTAATTTTGTACGCCATAAGACCTCCTTATCGAAATAACAGATACATTATACCCATTTATCAAATTTTGTCAATCATCCGGGTTGTGGGGTGCGCTTCTACTGGGACACGGAGACTGGGAGACAACTAACTAAATTTCGGAATTCGAAAAGCGGAAAGCGAAAACCAACACCAGCGTACTAGATGATCAGCAAGTGAGTAGGCAGATCGCTACAGGCTTAGTCTCGCCATTGTAGTTGCCCAATTCATTGGGCAGTATTGGACACCGTTGATAGTACCTGATAAATCAGGGGACTAAATGGCCATGAGGCTATGAGTGAGCCCGCCTCAGGCGGGCAGACAACCACAGGCATGTGTAACCCTTGTAGTTGCCCAATTCATTGGGCAGTATTGGTTATCATGAGTAAAACCTGATAAATCAAGTGACTACAAAGTGCCTGCATTGAGGACGAAAAACGTCACCCCTAAACGAAACGGGCCTCGTAACCATAACCGTCAGACGATACCCACAGTAGTTGCCCAATTCATTGGGCATTTTTTGGGCACCGTTAATAGTACCTGATAAATCAGGTAACTACATGGCTATGAGATTACTTCGTTGCCTCATTCCTCGCAATAACAATTCAAGGGCTTGAAAATGGTGAAAAGCGGTCAGTCAGACTACCACTTACGCAAAATCACCAGCGCCAACGGCATTTTTTCCACAGGCGTGAACATTTTCTTTACCTCCGCACTGAATTGCAGCTTGTCCAAAAAATCACCCGCAGTCTTCAACTCTTCTTCAACCCGGAACGTCTTGTAGAAAATCGCCTCTCCCTTTGATTCTAGCAGCTTATCTATCACGCGGATCAATTTGTTAATCTTGCCCACTGCCCTCAAAAACACCAGATCAAACTTCACTCCCGAATAGATTTCGGCCCTCCCGTTCACAACCTCAACGCCTTCCAGATCGAGTTATTCTGTTAGGTACCTCAGGAAATCTGCTTTTTTGCGCTGCGCCTCGAAAATCACCAGATCCAGGTGAGGCGATAATATCTTCAAAGGCATTGAGGGAAATCCGGCGCCCGAGCCCACATCGCAAACCCGCTTGTGATTCATCGCAAATGGCAAAGCCAGGAGCGACGGCAGAAAGTGCCGCCTGCTTATACGCTCATAATCCCGGTGCGACAAAAGAT
>JBAUFP010000211.1:0-3020 GCA_049679205.1 bacterium
ATTGTCTGGGTTTGATACTGCCCATTGAATCGGAGGTAAAAGACCTTGATGATGCTTCGGCAGTAGCATCATCATTGGGCATCAAAACCCAATACATCGATTTGACGTCAACATACGCGAACCTGACAAAACTCTTACCCGACGGCGATCGTGTTGCGCTCGGGAATATTAAAGCCCGTTTACGCATGATAGTACTGTACTACCATGCAAACATTCATAATTATCTTGTGTGCGGTACCGGCAACAAGACCGAAATCGCACTCGGTTATTTCACCAAGTATGGTGACGGAGCATGTGACATCCTGCCCATCGGTGAGCTGTCCAAGAGTGAAGTCAAAGAGTTAGCCCGTGTGTTTGAAATACCTGAAGCGATAGTAAGCAAGGTGCCCAGTGCGGGACTCTGGGCTGGACAAACCGATGAAGGGGAAATCGGTTTCACTTATGAAGAGATGGACAGAGCGCTGCTGAAAATTGAAGAAGGCAATATCACTGACGCCACCTGCCGCATGTTAGTAGAAGTGGTGAAAAGAACTGCTCACAAAAGAGAAAAACCAAAAATATTCCGCTTGAGGAGGTAGGATGCAACCGATATTCGTTTTTGCACCCCTCGGTTCAATTCTTTCCCTTATTTTCGCTTTATTCCTTTCCCGATCGACCAGAAAATTCGACGAAGGTACTGAAATCATGCGCCAGGTTGCTCAAGCAGTGAGAGAAGGTGCGCGCGCATATCTCCGCAGGCAATACCGGGTAGTCGTCGTAATCTTCGCGATTGTATTTGTAATACTCCTTATGCTGTCATTAAGCAAAATGCTGCCGACCTTTGTACCTTTCATGTTCCTTACCGGCGGGTTCTATTCTGCTCTGTCTGGCTTCATTGGAATGACCCAAGCGACAAATTCATCAGCAAGAACCGCCAATGCGGCAAGAACGAGTCTCAATAGCGCGTTGCGTATTGCATTTGCATCGGGTGGGGTCATGGGTTTTGTCGTAGTTGGCTTGAGCCTTTTTGACTTGAGTTTCTGGTTTCTTCTCCTCAACTGGATATACCGTGCTCTCCCCCTTGATGACCGTCTACTGACTATTACCCAGACAATTGTTGCTTATGGAATGGGGGCTTCATTTCAAGCGCTTTTTGCCCGCGTGGGCGGCGGCATTTTCACCAAAGCGGCCGATGTAGGAGCTGACCTCGTTGGCAAAGTCGAGGCGAGTATCCCGGAAGATGACCCCCGCAATCCAGCGACGATCGCCGATAATGTCGGTGACAACGTGGGTGATGTTGCCGGTATGGGAGCGGATCTCTATGAATCGTATGTCGGCTCAATCGTAGCCGGCATGGCGCTTGCCTTTGCTGCAGGATTAGGATTCAAAGGCGTCATTCTGCCTTTACTTCTCGCTGCGGCCGGTGTTCTATCATCAGTAATTGGGACATTTCTCGTACGCACGCGAGAGGAGGCGAGCCAACGTGCGCTGCTCTTTGCCATCAGAAAAGGCATCTGGGCAGCGGCCATCATTATGGCCATCATATCCGGGCTCGTGATTTGGTATGTATTACCCGGTCATTTCAATTTCTACTGGCCTGTGCTCGTTGGCTTGACAGCGGGAATTCTTATTGGATTTTCAACCGAATACTACACTTCCGATAACTACAAGCCAACAAGAACCATTGCTCAGGCAGCTAAGACCGGCCCCGCCACGGTCATCCTTGAAGGTCTGAGTGTCGGCATGATATCGATCGTACCTCCGATAGTTGTCATAGCGCTGGCAATTGTTGCCGCATACTACTTACCCGGCGGAGCAACGAATCCCGATTATGGACTCTTCGGAGTGGCCATTGCCGCCGTCGGCATGTTATCCACATTAGGTATCACGCTTGCCACCGACGCATACGGGCCAGTCGCAGACAATGCTGGAGGCAATGCGCAGATGGCCAACCTGCCCGAAGCGGTTCGAACCAGGACCGATGCCCTTGATGCTATCGGTAATACAACCGCGGCAACTGGTAAAGGTTTTGCCATCGGTTCAGCTGCGCTCACGGTTCTCGCGCTCGTTGCCGCATACCGAAGCCAAATTGCACGCATTTTTCCAGATTTAGATCTGCGTATTGCTAATCCTCAAGTCATAGTTGGCCTTTTCATCGGGGGTATGATGCCCTTCCTATTCTGCTCACGCACCATCAAGGCCGTGGGTGACACTGCCGGGAAGATCGTTCTAGAGGTAAGAAGGCAGTTCAAAGAAATCAAGGGAATACTGGAAGGTAAAGTGTTGCCGGACTATGCGCAAGCAGTGCACATCTGCACGGTTGCCGCGCAAAAGGAAATGATCGTACCATCCCTGCTTGTGGTCATTGTCCCCATTGTAATTGGCATATTATTAGGCCCGAACGGGGTGATCGGACTGCTGGTTGGTGCCTTGATAACCGGCTTCGCGGTTGCTCTGATGATGGCAAATTCAGGCGGTGCGTGGGATAATGCTAAGAAATTCATTGAAAAAGGCGAGCTAGGCGGAAAGGGTTCACCCGAGCACAAGGCGTCGGTTGTCGGAGATACAGTCGGCGACCCATTCAAAGACACCTCGGGACCATCGCTCAATATATTGATCAAACTCATGTCAACGGTATCTATTGTCTTTGCCGGCTTCATTTTACGCTTCGCTTTGTTCAAATAGTTGAAGATTAAAGACTGGCCAGCGAGTGACCGGCCGCGTGAGAAATTCTACGAAAAAGGAAGTTACGGCCTAACCGACACTGAACTCTTAGCTATTGTAATCGGCAAAGGCGTTAGAAACCGAACCGCCCTGGACGTCGCCAAAGAAGTTGTAAACAAATTTGGCAGTCTAAAAAAACTGAGTCAAAAATCAGTAGGTGAGATTGAACAACTGAAAATCCCCGGGCTAGGCAGAGCAAAAATAATTTCGATACTTGCCGCGCTCGAGGCTGGACGGCGGTCCCTTTCCAATAAAAGCGAAAAGAAACAGCGGTTCAAAAACCCCGAAGACATCTACAAGTATTACCATCCCATGAT
>JBAUFP010000212.1:0-5617 GCA_049679205.1 bacterium
GCCGAATCGATACCCAGGGTCAACAACAAGAGGAAGAAAAGGATGCCGAAGAATGCCGGGATAAAGGGTAGCAAGCGTATTGCCGTCGGGTATGCAATAAAGGCAAGACCAAACCCTGACTGGGTCACCTCGGGTACACCCACGCCCATGGACTGCGCAAGATATCCGAGAATGGAAAAGACGGCAAAACCGGCAAAGAAACTCGTGCCGCAATTCGCGAGTGAGACAATAAAAGCATTGTTGGCAATATCGCTTTTCTTCGGCAAATAGCTGGAGTAGACAATCATCGTGCCCATGGCCAATGATAGCGTGAAGAATATCTGTCCGTACGCGGCAAGCCAAACTCCTGGATTAAGCAGAACCGAGAAATTCGGGGTCAGGTAGAATTTTAAGCCTTCAATTGCACCCGGTAGGGTCAAGCCACGAATTACCATAATGACCAGAATAATCCATGGTGTAATTACCGTATAAAACACAATCTTACTGAGGGCTTTTAGTCCTTTGAACAGACAAAGATATATCGCCAGCCAGACAACAGCCAAGCCTATGACGATAGGTAAACGTATACCACCCAAAACACCTGGACCACCACTCAACTGTAGAAAATCCCTTTCGAAGAAACCCGTAGCATCGCTCCCCCAACCTAAATTAAAGGCATACGTAATGTAATCAACACACCACGCCATGATCACCGGATAGAAAAGAAAGATGAGCATGACCACCATGAGCGACAGCCATCCAATCCATTCAGTACCTTTACGCACGAGAGCAAAGGCAGTGGGTGCTCCCGCCTGCATTTTTCTGCCCAATCCATATTCCAGTATCATCAGGGGAATTCCCGCAGTAAGCAAGGCAATAAAATAGGGAATAAGAAATGCCCCGCCTCCATTTTCATAACACATATAAGGGAAACGCCAGACATTACCAAGACCGATGGCTGCACCAATGGATGCAATGATGAAGCTGGACCTGGACGTCCATCTCTCTCTCCCTCCGTTCATTTTACCTCCCTTTGTACCTCTATTTCCCACATCGTCTAAAGACTCCAATTACATGGTACCGCTATTTGTGTGCATTATGCAAATTGATGAAATCCACCAATAGCGAAAAACCGGTTTCTTGCTTTCCCGCGCCCGGACCAACCATGGTCACCTTACCCAACACATCAGTGGAGAACGTAATTGCATTTGTGACGCCGGTGACATGATAAAGAAAATCATCCGTACCAACGATCTCCGGAGAAACCTGCGCTTTGATCTTTCCACCCTCTTTCCAGACCTTACCGATCAGTCTGTATCGCTTGTTCTCCTTTTTGGCCTTTTCTATATTATCAACGGTTATTCCGGTTATACCCTGAGTCGGCACATCAGATGGTTTCAAGTCAGCACCCATGAGCACATTGGCAAGAATAACCACCTTAGCTTGTGCATCCCATCCCTTTACATCCGCGTCCGGCTTTGTCTCGGCATAGCCAAGACGCTGCGCCTCTTTGAGTACGGCCTCATATGTCTGTCCTTCAGCCATCTTCGTTAACATATAATTCGTGGTTCCATTCATTATGCCTTTGACTTCAAGGATATCAGCACCGGCAAGAGTATGGAGTGACAAGTTAATTGCTGGAGTTCCACTCAACACCGTACCCTCGAACTTCAACGCGACATTATTCTTCCGCGCAAGCCCGGCCAGCTCTCGATAAAACAACGCAACCGGTCCCTTGTTCGTCGTAATAACATGTTTCTTGTTCGCGAGGGCTTTTCGTACGTGTGTGATACCAGGCTCACCATTCTCAATGTTTGTCGGACTCACCTCAACGATCACATTGGCATTGCTGTCCATTATCGTTTTTACGCTATCCCAACCATTGACACCTTTGTCATATTTGTTGATGTTACCATCACTATCTACCAGCGCCAGAATTTTCCCCAGATCAAGACCTTGTTCTTGGTATACACAGCCTTTAACCGGGTCGGAAATGGCAGTAACAGCAAATTCGAGTCCAAATTTATTCTTTAGGAATTCTTTTTTCTCCTTGAGTAGTGCGGCAAGACCTTGTCCCACAACTCCAAAACCAATGAACGCCAACTTGTAACTCATAGTTCCTCCTTACTAATATCTAATCCTGTCTAAGCAAATGATGATTAAACATTATTCACGGGATATTTCTCTTATCCCCTGATTACTTGCGCATGTAGTAATTGTCTCGCTGTCGATATTCTGCTCGGCAAAAGACTGCTTCATTATTTCTGCGATATCGTGCGTTCCCTTCCTATCGCAGATCGCAAATACCGACAAGCCACCGCCGCTAACATTACAGCCGTACGCACCACCGTCAAGCAACTTCTTCTTGATTGTGCTATATCCAGGAATCGAGCGCGACCGGACAGGTTCGGATATAAAATCTTTGCTAATGATGTGCCCCAATTCCTCGATATCGCCGGTCATTATCGCATGGACAACGCGAGAGCACAGGGCAAGCTGTTCTTTGACCACATCCAAAGCCATAGAGTTGGGGATAAGCGAACGGGTTGTACGCTGCGTCTTTTTCATGACGCCGATCACAATAGGAATTTCTGGCACATCAATTCTTATTACCTCAACCGGCCGGTAGCTCTTGACAATCACAAATCCACCCAGCATTGCTCCGGCCACGTTATCGGCATGGGCAACACTGCCCGAAGCTATTTCGCCGCGACTCGCAATCTCGATCATCTTATCCACACTGAGATTCAAATCCAGCAACTTGTTCAAACCATATACTGCGGCCGAGGCACAAGCGCCCGAAGAACCCAAGCCAGCACCAACCGTGATTGTCTTTTTTGGTTCAATAAGCACACCGGCATTGCTGTTTACTTCTTTCAAGAGGTCGACAATCGCCAACCCAGCACAATTCTTCTGTGGATCTTCAGGTAAGTCTTCACGACAGCCGTTTGTATTAATAGTGATCGTACCCGTATCATTAAGCTGGATGCGTAACTCAACATACGGATGTTCAAGTGCCAGGGCGAATATATCAAATCCCGGGCCCAGATTGGCAATAGTGCCAGGCGCTCTGAGTATTATCGATTTCAAATGAGACCCGTGTCTTTTAAGTTCTTCTTCAATTTCTCTTTTTTCGAATCACTCAGTTCGGTCAAGGGAAGCCTCAGCTTCCCGCCTGGCAGGCCCATCAAGTTCAGCGCCTCCTTCACGGCAATAGGATTGGTTTCGGATCTGAGCAGTTCAAACAGGGTGAAATATTTGTAGTGTATTTCCTGTGCCTTGTCTTTTTCTCCCTTAGTGTAGTATTCATAAATATCCTTCATCACACCCGGTACAACATTACCGGCAATTGCGAAATTACCGTGGCCACCAAAGCCTAAAAGGGGATACAACGTGGTATCCTTACCCGTAAACACACCAAAGTCTTCATCTTTCGTAAGGTACACAATCTTAGCAATGTGGTCCAATGCTTTAACCCCTTCTTTTATACCCACGATATTAGAATGACGTGCTAATCTCGCTGTGCCTTCCGGCGAAAGATTAACCACCACCCTGCCGGGTGAATTGTGGATGAGAATCGGCACCCCTGACGCATCGGCAACCGTTTCGTAGAATTGGATTATCCCATCTTCTTTGGGCAAAACAAGATAGGGAACAAACACCGAAACGTAATCACAGCCAATCTTCTTGAAGAGCTCAATTCTTTCCAGGGTTGCCGTCACCCCGCTCGTGCACGTATCAGGAATCACCGTGCATTTTCCATTCACCTCTTCAACGATAATCTCCATTACGTGCGCGATCTCCTTGTCTGATAGCAGACTATTCTCACCGGTCACACCTAACGGAGCGATCCCGTAAACACCGGCCTCGACCTGTCTTCTTACGAGCACTCTCAACCCCTGTTCATCTACACTCAGATCGTCCTTGAACGGAGTAACTAGTAACGTATTTGTGCCTTTCAACATATCCTTTTCCTCCTCATCCTTGTAGTTTTGCGCATCATTTCAGCGTACCCAACGCCGTCAACAGCAGAAGTCAATCCGTGATGTTAGCCCAGAATTTCGCTCACAAGTTAAAGCACACCACTTTAGGTTCGGTCTGTTCAAGCAAGGAGAACTTAATGCCTTCACGCCCCAGCCCGCTATTCTTCACTCCACCAAAAGGCATTTGATCCAACCGATAATCGGTTGAGTCATTGACGATCACACTTCCGAAATCCAGTTCATATACTGCCTTGAACGCCTTGTTAACATCCTGAGTGAAAACCGCGGCATGCAAACCGTAGTTAACACTGTTTGATCGTTTAATCGCATCGTCAAGATCACTGTATTTGTACATCAACACTACCGGGCCGAAGACCTCTTCGACCGCGAGTTTTGCGGTTTCCGGAACATCCACCATTACCGTGGGATCGTAGAAATTCCCGTTCCTCTTGCCGCCGATGAGTATTTTACCACCCTGCTTCACAGCATCGTTCACCCACTCCTCGACGCGTTTGGCTTCTCTTTCATTGATCATCGCTCCCATGTCAGTATCGTCTTTTAACTGGTCGCCTACCTTCATCTTCTTCGTATTCTCCACGAATTTGTTCACGTAATTATCAAATATCTTCTCGTGGATGAACATCCTCTGCACGCCGATGCAGTTCTGACCAACAGCCCAGAAGGCACCGGACACAGAGAGATCAACGGCCTTGGTAAAATCCGCATCCTCGCAGACAATGACCGGACAGTTGGAACCGAGTTCCATCGAGATCTTTTTCAAACCCGAAAGCTTGAGGATTTGCACCCCGGCTTCAACACCACCGGTCAAGGTGATCATGCGTACTGCAGGATGTGAGACGAGCACGTCGCCGATTTCTGAACCACGGCCCGTCACGATATTCAACACTTTGGGTGGCAGCCCCGCAGCCATAAACGCCTCGCCCAATTTCAGTGCCGAGAGCGGTGTGTCAGTTGCCGGTTTGAGTACAATTGAGTTACCGGCCGCGATTGCTGGACCGAGCTTATGCGCCACCAAATTGAGCGGATCATTAAACGGGGTAATCGCCACAATCACGCCAATCGGGAAACGGTAGTAATATCCGACACGGTTCTCACCACCAGGGAAACTGTCGAACGGAATAGTCTCGCCTAAGGTGCGGCGTGCTTCTTCGGCCGAAATGCTGATCGTGTTGATACAGCGCGCAGTTTCTTTCCGGGCTTCCCTTATGGTCTTGCTACCCTCACTTGCGATCATTTTCGCATAATCTTCAAAATGCTTCCTTATGTAATCGACAACGCCCCACAAAATCTCCATCCTTTTATGCACTGGCATTCTCTTACTTACCTGAAAACCAGCAACGGCTGATTCGATGGCTTTCAGCACATCTTCTTTCGTGCCCGCTGGTACATGATCGATTACTTTTCCGTCGAATGGTCTGTATACCGGTATCTTTTCCTTTTTATCAACCCATTCGCCGCCGATTAACATCTTCATATTATCCTCCTTGGTTGAGCAGCAGTGCAGACACTGTCAAAAAAGTTATTCAAATGAGTTTAGTCTGTTTATCTAACCTACAATTTTATAGTATATCGAGTTGCCATGCCGTGTCAAGTTCACCAAAATTATCATTCATAGATTTAAGTCTTATCTACGA
>JBAUFP010000213.1:0-3246 GCA_049679205.1 bacterium
CCATAACGTTTGCGGTGGCTCCACTCGCGCCATAAGTAACCGTCACAATTTCGTTACCGGCATGCGTGGCATCAAAATCACCGATCGCCACACCATAGCATGTCGAACCATCGCCGTCCCACAACCGAAGCGTATCCCAACTACTACCATTCCACCACGCGCGCATCACTGACCGATAGGTCGTGAAGATAATATCATCGGCATTACCGTCATTGTCGGCGTCACCGATTGCCATATCATACATGTACCCGGTACCGGTGATCTCGCAGATGACCGTATCGTCGGTATTCCAGCCCGTACCGGTCCAGTACCGCCACATCAACTTATAAGGCGAGCTGGAGCGACCGAATATCAAATCATTATCACCATCACGATCCACATCACCGATCCCTGCTGAATAGTAGCCATCAGCGCCTTCATATAAAGTATCCAGGGACCAGCGGTTCTCCATGGGAGTTGCTGATGAAGATGATGTGTCGCTGAAGAGCAATGCTTGCCTGGGTGCCGCTGACTGTATGGTAAACAATCTTATCGTGTCATCGGTCACACCTTTGATCATAGTACCAATCGCTATTTCGCGCAGAGTTGCCGTGCCTTCCCAGAGTAAGTGGTTCGCCCATATGGCGCGGTTGCCGAACGAATCCCCAGTATACTCGTGTCGATCAGTAGCTTCTGTCTTGTCAGCCCATACTGATGATACAAGACAAACCATCAGCACAAGTATCATCAATGGTTTGTTCATTATTCCTCCTCTTTGCGGTCTACTGAAGTAGTACACCTGCTGCGTGCATTCGTAGCATTGTTACAAAAACCACAATAATTGAAAAGCTTTCGTGGTTTTCGCATTCCTTCCTCCTTCGTAGACTCTGTTTATGTGGTATTTGTGCTAAAGGGTCCAAGAATAATACATTTCCAGACCCTTATGCATTTGAGTTCCAGGCACCTCCCTCGGACATTTTACGCACAAACTCGTACCTGAGCGTGCCGCTCGCATTCCTGGTTACATATCTATTGCGTACGAACCGGACAGTCTATAATCCCCTCAAAAAGCTAGCGATTATAGTTTATGACAGACTGCTGTCAATAGACAGGGAAGTCAATAAAATCAATGCTCTGCGGGCAAGCGACGTGGATATGTCCTAATCTGTGATAGTATCCGCGACATTACTGAAGAGGCATCCTTCTGATGAGCGATCTATGTCTGGAATCTATGGCTTTGTTACATGAGCAAAATATTGTTACTGCTCAGCTGCACTTCCCAGCTTGACCTCTTTTACCGCGCTGGCGATCACATAAACGCGTTCATTGTTGCTCTTGGGATCTACCGGCACGATGAAGAACCCTTTTCGGTTCTTGCTGTACCCGAGACTAATTCCACACATGATCTCACCATCATTGAACTCTATCTTTATCTTTATCCCCCTCAAGTTTGAAGTGTCGACTTCATCGAATCTTTTCTTCTCTTTATACTCTGGGTTGCCTTGCAGGGTTTTAACAAAAAACACCGCCTTCAGATTAGGACAGAACACCTCGTAAATCTTCCCCTTGTCATGCTCGAGTTCCGAAGTCAGGTGAAAAGTATCCTTTACTGGTGTAAAGTCGTGGGTAAAACCCTTGTACAATCTTCCATCCTTGAAATGAACAACAATACGGTTCCTTTCGGTCGTCGCCCCATTCGTCATATTAACCTCCTTTCGTATTTTTCTATGATAGCCAAAAAAGGGCAACTGTCAACCATAATAGAATTCACAACGTAATTCTGGCACGCGTCGATTCGTTGACACCGCTGATTTTTTCAATATACTTCTAACTTCACCCAAAACCAATGAAAGAGAGTAATCATTCATTAACGAACGGCCAACCGCGCAAAACCGAGGGCGTGAAAACATTACTCGGCAATCCCAAGAAAGCGGTCATCAAGCTTGCCGTACCAATGATCGTTGCCATGTCGGCTCAGACGATTTATAGTTTCGTCGACGCCATATGGGTTTCCGGGCTGGGCCCTGACGCACTCTCCGCAGTAGGCTTCTTTTTTCCCTTCTTCTTCATGATAATAGCCCTGTCAACGGGATTGGGTGTTGGCGGCGCTGCAGCTGTCTCGCGTCGCATTGGCGCCCGCGATAAGGGTGGCGCGGACAGCGTTGCAACTCACACGATGGTCATGATGTTCATAACCGCGATCATCGTAGCAATTCCTTTTTTCTTTCTAATAGATGTAATTTTCGCCCGGATGGGCGCAGGCCGCGTTACACCCCTGGCAACCTCATATGCACGAGTAATGTTCCTGGGCACGGGTCTGATTTTCTTTGCCCATGTGGCCAGCGCTCTGCTCCGCGCCGAAGGCGATGTACGCCGAGCCATGTACGCAATGATGGGCGGTGCCGGCCTGAATATCCTGCTCGATCCTATTTTCATCTACACGCTACGCCTGGGTGTCGCCGGTGCCGCCTGGGCATCGGTCATTTCAATGTTTGTATCGTCCTCGATCCTGTTCTACTGGGTTTGCATCAAGCAAGATACTTATGTCGCGATCAAGCTGAAGGGTTTCCGCTTCCATGGATCAGTATTATTCGATATTCTAAGAGTCGGGTTACCCGCATCAGTAATGCAAATCACAATGGCATTTTCGGTTTTCCTGTTGAACCTGATTGCGGTTCGGGTAGGTGGTACAGACGGTGTCGCCGTCTTCACGACTGGTTGGCGTGTGACCATGTTCGCGTCACTGCCCCTACTGGGTATGGCCACCGCGGTCACGTCGGTCACTGGAGCTGCTTTCGGTGCACATGCATACGATAAGCTCGATGGTGCCTACATGCACGCGATTAAGATAGGCATAATCATCGAACTAGCCGTGGCGTCAGTGACATTTTTCCTTGCCCCGCAAATAACGAGTCTGTTCACGATGTCCCGGGAGGCAACGCGCATCGCACATGATCTAATTGTCTTTGTGAGAACAATGTGTATTTATTATCCAGCTGCTGCATTCGGCATACTCTCCTCAGCAATGTTCCAGGGGATCGGCAAGGGTGTTTATTCACTCACCATTACAATGATACGAACTATTATTCTTGTCGTACCCCTTACCTATCTGTTTGCTATTTCATTCGGCATGCAACTGCCGGGAATCTGGTGGGGGATCGTCGTCGGCAACACACTTGGCGCAACCATTGCTTTCTCATGGGCACGCTTCACAATCAAAGGATTAACTACTCGAGGCACCGGCGTCTCTAAAACATAGCATAGTGT
>JBAUFP010000214.1:0-3080 GCA_049679205.1 bacterium
GCCAGATTGGCTGGTATTCAAATTCAAAGTATCCTCTTTGATTCAGCAGGTTGTGGCTGAGATTCCTGAAAATGTCGAGATAAGCACGGGAGATCAACAGGTTCCTGGTCAACTGGTAACGTGTTTCGAAATAAATACCCTCTTCCGGTTTGGGAACAGGGTCATCATACATGCTGGCGTATTCTGGATCGACCAGAGCATACGGTCGTTCAAAGGGGGTATCTTCGAAGCGGCGGTATTCAGAGAACCCGCGATTGAAGGGGTTATCATATCCGACATCAAAGTGCCGGTAGAGAATATTCAGGTACAAATAGTCATATTGAATCCTGCCCCTTACCAGGTATGCATAAGCAGGATTGTCCTTATCGTGCTGTCTCACGATCTCGCCGGAGAGGAATGCGTTGCGTACTGGTAAGACAAACGTAGCGCCTAGGAACGTGCGCGTACTGTCGAATGATAGCGTCGTTATTTCCGGGTAGAATGCCGGATCATATTTGTCCAGTGGAATGTCGATCCAACGCGGGTCAGGGTTGATCGCCTTGTCATAACCTAATCTCATCGCTTCGAATGACAGCTGAGTGCCAGGTAACGTTTTCTCGATGGGCGCAATACCGAAACTGGCTCCATATGCCTGTTCATTCACGTTGTCTTTATAGATTGAGAGCCGGTACGGGTTATTGAATATCCTCCATACTGTGCCATCCGGGTTCAGTATGGCATCACGCATGGTATTCGAATAGAAGAATGACGGCATGAACGCTGCGCTCTGTAAGTCAAACAAAAAGGCACCGGCCGCGCCAAACATCTTGTAGCCATGGTTCTCGGTCAGATCGCCGTAGATCCCCGATGAACGGGCATAGATGCGCGCCCGGTATTCATCGCTGTTATCGATCATCAGACCTTCACCCCAGACAATGCGGTAATTGCCAATATAAAACCGTCGCACCGGACCGATATGTGCTACACCGACGTATCCTTTCGCGTCCCTGTAGTATTCATCGTAATGGATTCCGGCGCGCAATTTCTGCTGGTAATTTATTCGCGCGCGCACGTCAAAAGTGGGGTGGGCAATGAAATTTCTCATGGTATCCAGTTCATAATTCAGGTTGCTTCTCAATCTCGCGATGTCGGAAGCATTCCAATCATACACATCCACGAGATTGGCGGCTATGGTGTCGACCTGATTAACTGCGTTTTCCAGATAAGAGACTCTTGTGGCGATATTCTCGTCCTCACCAATGTCTAACCGGTTTGTGTTCTCCATTCGCAGACGGACACTACCATATGGCTTCTTGAGCAATGGTTCGGGTTCGAACTGGACATATTTCCGCAGGGATGTATATGCGTAGTAAGATAGGTCGCGCACGCGGCGCAGGTCACGGACTGTTTTTATGGTACGGTGCTGTCGATGCCGCAGGATCGCGGCCGCGTCGATCGGTGTCATGCGGTCGATGTTCAGTAATTCATCAAACGATGCTTCGTTGACATTCATGGGCGAGCGTATCAAATCTTCCCACACGTCAACCGCAGCTTTTGACGGCGGTTCTTCGCTGGCAAGTTTTTTCTGCTCGTAGAGTATTGAACCCCATTGGGTTCGCTCAACCGCAGGTACCACAATCTTGACCAGCGGTTTTATGGTTTCGAAAAGTACACCATCAATGCCCTCAACCCGGCGCAATTCATAGACCGAACTGAAATAACCGTGGAGCGTGCGGTATTCGTGGATCCGGCGGGCAACAACAGAATCTACGGGCAGTGTGTAAATCAGTTCTAGGGGTGCACGGTTGAGGTCAAGCAGGCTTCCCAGGAGTAATAAGAGCAGCATTTACATGTTAGAAAGTAAAGCTGATCGTGGCACTGTGACTGAGCGGGAGTTCGGGAATGAGTTCGGCAGCGTAATCAAAGCGCAAAAATTTATATACGATACCGGTGCCACCTGCGACCACCATCGGGTTGGTCTTAACACCAGTCCTCAAATAGAGCAGGTCGAACAACTCAAACTCAGCGGCCACGTGTATTCTCAAATCATCATCTTTGATTGAAAAGTCTACTTCAGATAAAATTCCTTCAAACGGTTCATATGATAGCCCAGCCCTGATTTCAGGCGGCAGTTCTGCCTGCTCATCCGAGCCGAACTTGGGCCGGTTTATATTATGAGCAAATACGCCCATTGACCATTTTTTATATAGCTTACCCAGCAGCCCGAAATTCACACCAAAGGCATAGCTGCGGCCAGTACGTTCGTTGTCGATGACATAAACATCGCCACCCAGGCCAAACTTGAAAGCTTCATTGAAACTCGAACCATAGGCGAGGGTTATTGCCTGTTCTTTCTGTTCGGAAAAGCCGAATTCACTAAGCTGGATGCCTAATCCGCCCCAGAGCAGCGGTCGCGTGTAGCCCAGGGCGATATTGTGCAATCCTTCAATGCCGCTGAACGTGCGCTCATAGGCCACGGCCAGATGATTTTGATTCACGAGAGAAAGGGCTGCCGGGTTAAAGCGGATTGCATCAATACCCTCGCATGCCGCGGTGAAGGCATGGGCCAGTGCCGTTGCTTGAGCCGACTGCGCATGCCTTTCAAAGGCGCCGTTCAAGAAAACGAGTAGTATTAATCCGGTCATTGAGCACCTATTACGATCAGACTGCGTTCATGCGATGATTTCCCAGTCGAGTTGATCGCTTTCAGGTTCAAGAGATATATGCCTACTTTGCACGGCCGCGCGAAATCGTCTCTACCATTCCAGTAGATCGTATTTGAGCCGCCGGCACCAGAGTATAAGCGTCTAACCAAACGGCCTGACATATCGTGGATCTTGAGCTCGAGTCGATAATCGAGCGGTGAGTTGATATTGATCTGCGCTTGCTCGCCGATCGAAGGTATAAACGTCTTGGGTCCGACCAGATTGATGAGCGGTTCAGCACTTATTGTATCATAGCCCGGTGCACGGATATCATCGGGTAAGCGTAAGAGCAGCTGGTATCCTGTAGTATAGGGTTCTTCGGGATCGTATTGCCCGACAATGCCGGTGAAGGTCTTCTTGTCATTCTTAATGATGCTCTGGGGATTGATGCCGGAT
>JBAUFP010000215.1:0-8055 GCA_049679205.1 bacterium
GTTTTGTCTTCATTTTCTCATGTGAAATAGCATCCGATAGCTTGGTAAAGCCAATACCATCACTGCGTCTTATTTCGGCAGTTCCTATATTGGAAGTCATTATGATGACGGTGTTCTTGAAATCCACCCGCCGACCATAGGAATCAGTGAGCTGTCCGTCCTCCAATATCTGAAGCAGAATATTGAATACGTCAGGGTGTGCTTTTTCGATTTCGTCAAAGAGTACAACAGAATAGGGCCTTCTTCTGACCTTTTCGGTCAGCTGACCGCCTTCTTCGTATCCTACGTATCCTGGAGGCGCGCCAATCAACCTCGATACATTGAACTTTTCCATATATTCAGACATATCGAGGCTTATGAGCGAGTTTATGTCGCCGAATAAGAACTCGGCAAGGCGCCGAGCGAGTTCGGTTTTACCAACACCGGTCGGACCGAGGAAAACAAAGGACCCGATCGGCCGGCGTGGGTCTTTCACCCCGGCGCGGCTGCGGCGTACTGCTTTTGCGACTGCGGTTATGGCTTCATTCTGACTGATAACCTTCTTCTGCAGTTCCTGTTCCATCTTGAGCAATCGTTTGGATTCGCCCTCTTCGATGCGTGACACTGGGATACCGGTCCATCGGGAAACAACAAAGGCAACGTCTTCCTCGTTGACGGTTGGTCTTGTCACCGTGCTTACCTTGCTTTTTTGCTGAAGCGCGTCGGCCAGTTTTCTCTGTTCGTCGCGCAGGCGTGCCGCATCTTCGAATTTCTGTTCGGCGACGAGTTTTTCCTTCTTCACCTTTACCTCGTTAATCTGCATCTCCAGTTCCGTAGTTGCCTCGTCCTTGACTATTTTCGACAACTTCACCTTAGCACCGGATTCATCGATGACGTCGATCGCCTTGTCCGGTAAGAAACGGTCGGTGATGTAGCGATTTGACAACTTTGCCGCGGCTTGCAGGGCATCATCAGTGTAGGTAATCAGATGATGGTCTTCGTATTTCTTGCGCAATCCTTGCAGTATATTGATTGTCTCCTGTACGGTAGGTGGATTCACCATGATCGGCTGGAACCGGCGTTCGAGCGCACCATTTTTCTCAATATAACGCCGGTAGTCTTCGAGGGTTGTTGCACCAACACACTGTATTTCGCCTCGGGCCAACGCTGGTTTGAGTATGCTGGATGCGTCAATCGCGCCTTCAGCTGCACCAGCACCGACAATTGTATGCAGTTCATCAATGAAGAGAATTACGTCTTTGTTTCGGGTCACTTCGTTGATCACGGCCTTCAGTCTTTCCTCGAACTGCCCCCGGTACTTTGTCCCGGCGACGATCGAAGCCATATCGAGCGCCACTACCCTTTTATTCTTGAGTGAATCAGGGATGTTGTCGGCATTGATGTCTTGTGCAAGGCCCTCCACTATTGCTGTCTTGCCGACTCCTGCTTCGCCGACGAGCACTGGGTTATTCTTCTTCCGGCGCGACAGCACCTGGATCACGCGTTCGATTTCATTTTCCCGGCCGATTATTGGGTCGAGTTTTTCCTCACGCGCGAGCTGGGTAAGATCACGGGAAAACAAATCAAGTGCTGAACCCCGCCGTTTGCCGCGTGATTTGCTTGTCACCACACCCTCGGGTCTAAGCAGCTGAATAATTTCATTCTTCACTGTCTCATAGTCCACGCCAAGCGATTCAAGGACCTGTGCGCCAATACTTTCTGGTGTTCGAATTATACCCAGCAGCAGGTGCTCGGTCCCCACGTACGAATGGCCGAAATTCTTGGCTTCTTCCATGGCGTAATTGAGACAGACGCGAGCTTCATTGCTGAAGGGCACATCGATCTTGCCGCCGGGCCCGGTTTGAATTGAGCTCTCAATGTTTTTGCGCAGCTCATTCAGTTCGGTACCCAAATTTATCAGAACCATTGCTCCGACACCCTCGCCTTCCTTTATCATGGCAAGCAGCAAGTGTTCGGTACCAATGAAATTGTTTTTAAATCTCAAGGCTTCATCATGGGCCAGATGCAATATCTTTCTTACTCTTTCGGTGAATCTCTCCTGCAAATCATCCTCCTTACTCTTAGTTCCATTCTAGTCAAAATTCATGATTTGTCAACTCTTTTGACAATTTTGGCGCGGGTCAAGTTTAACACAATTTTTGCAGAAAATGTCAAGGGCTATCTATAAAGTATCGGATGCGTCAGAAACAGTAATCAACGAGAAGCAAAACGTGCGAAGAAATTGAAGAATTCAGGGGGTCTGTTTATGAGGCGCAACTTTGGCAATCTACGTGGCCAAACCTCACCGATGGATGCACCGACATACTCTAAGTGCTCGCTGGTGTAGACTCGGCGCGGAATTGCCAGCCTGAAATATTGTTCAAAGACCCCACCTCGAATACCGGCCTGCAGGAAAACCTGTGCCGCCAGCGCGAACGAGTAATAATCTTGATTTTTAGGTAAGACAACAACAGCGTGCCCGCCCACTGGTTCAAATATCTGGACATGATGCTTTTTCAATATGCGGGCCAAGAGCCTGATGCTTGAAATATGAGCACGCAGGAGATCCTCGTCTATCGCGTCAATGAGCCCAAGGCTCATTGCGGCAAGGTCACGCGCCGCCAATCCGCCTGAGGTTGGAAAGGATTCTTTGCGCAGAACTTCATAACCCAGTCGCTCATATAGCCTTTTGCTGCGCAGTCCGATAAAACCGCCGATATTCACCAAACCGTCTTTCTTGTTGCTCAGATACAGAATATCGCAATAGCCAAACATTCGCCGGCAAATGGTTTTGATGTCTGATTTCATTTTGCCCTGTTCCTTTATCAGATATGCATTGTCAGCGAACCGGCAGGCGTCGAGGATGAGCAATATTCCATACTTGCGGGTTATTTTTCTTGTCAATGCGATGTTTTCGAGCGATACTGGCTGGCCGCCCTTTATATTGTTGGTGATCGTCAGGATGACGGCTCTTACGCGCTTTGACTTTCTAATACTGCTTTCGAGCTTGTCAATTGCGATGTTGCCCAGAAACGGGAGGTCTTTTGACGGGAGATCAATTGCCTGGCAACCCAGAGCCTGAATATTTGCGCGCGTCGTTTCAAAGTGCGTATTGGCGAGCACGATATCCGCTTTGCTTAGGAGTAGACTAAATAAGATGCTCTCCGCACTTCTTCCCTGGTGTACGGGTTGGATATGGCGGAACCCAGTGAGTCTCTGCGCACTCCCGGTGAATTGCTCCAGAGATTCCTGACCGGCGAAATCCTCTCTTGCCCGAAACATTGCGGACCATTGATCTGCGGTCATTGCGCCGGTGCCTGAGTCTGAAACAAGGTCGATTGTCACATACTTGGCCGGAATTCGAAACGTATTGTACCCGGCTGCGGTGAGTATCTTCTTGCGTATGCTTTGCGAAACGTGGGGGAGAGGTTCTACTGCTTTGATCCTGTATGGCTGCATCTAGTCTAGTTCGAACAACTTTTCTCTTAGTGCTCGGTTATTCGGTTCGAGTTCTACGGCCTTTTCATAGGCTTTTTTTGCTTTGCCCGGTTCGTCTAATTTCTGGTAAGCATCTCCCAGATGTTCAAAAATCACTGCGTCTTCAACAATCTCTGACGCCTTCTTGAGTTCAGCCGCGGCGTCCTCATAATTGCCCATCATATAGAAAATCCAACCTCGTGAATCTAGGTAGTAGCCGTTATCCATATCAATGTCCAATGCCCGGTTAACCAACCGCAATGCATAATCCAAGCTGTCATTCTGCTCGGCATATGTGTAACCCACATAGTTCAATGCCACGGCGTTCATCGTATCGATTTCAAGGATTCTCTGGAAAATATGGAATGTTTCTTCATCACGGTTCAGGTTTGAGGTGATACCGGCCAGGGATTGCAGTGCAGATATGTTTCTCGCATTTTCTCGTAATGACTTTTGGTAGTAGCGGTAGGCTTTCTCTTCCATCTCTTGTGTTTCTGCGATCGCGCCAAGCAAGTAAAATATCTGGGTTAAATCACCACCGCGGTAGGCTGCCTCGGCAAAGGCATGTTCGGCCAGATCATAGTTCTCCTGTTCAATCGCTATGAACCCCAAATATATCCATAACTCAACGAAATCCGCATCCATATTAATCGCGTTGTATACTTCCCGTAATGCCCGGTCATACTCTTCCTGTTCGAGGTATATGCGTGCGAGATAGAATGCAGAATAGCTATCTTTAGGATCATGGCGTAATGCAACATAGAATTCATCTGATGCCGCCGCCGGCATTTGAAGCTTGTAGTACGCAAACCCAAGGCTTCTACGCACGTGCGTATTATTCGGGTCATTCATCAATATGCGCTCAGCTATTTCTATCACGCGTTCGTACCCATCGATGTCCGTGTAGAGGTCAACTAGTCGCTGCGCGATATTCCGGTCGAATGATTCATTATTTGCCTGTTCGTAATAGTAAATGGCCGAGTCTTTGATCCCGATCATATCAAAACCAGAACCAATGCCCATTATCGCAACAATGTTGGTTGTATCCGCAGAATAACCGAGTCGGTAGTATTCAATTGCGGAAACATGATCATTTGCCCTGCCCGCGAGGGACGCGAGTTTCATGTAGACATCAGTGGTGCGCCGCTCGACCGGCATACTCTCGAGCACGACCGTGGCCTCTTTTATATCCCCGCTCGCTTCCAATAAAGTTGCTATTGCCAGGTATATTTCCTGGTTGTTCGGTTCCAGTTCCAGCACCTTTTGATAGTACTCGATTGCCTGGTTAAGGTCTCTTCTGCCCACATGACCGAGAGCCAATATTTGGTATAACTGGGTATCATCGGGTGCGATCGCCAATGCCTTTTCTATGTAAACAATACCTTCATCGAATCGCTGTTCCATATATAGGGCGCTTGCGAGCGATATATATATTTCAATCGCGCCGGGCTCCATTTCCTGTGCTCTCTTGTAGTATCCGATCGCCTCACTGATCTTGCCTTCGAGCTCCATTTGATTGCCGATGCTGTATAATTCATATGCGCCACCATTGTTGAACAGAAACAGTGATAGCGTCAGAATTCTACATAAAGTGACAATAACCATAGCTTATCCGTGTTTTTTATCGGATCATTGTTATAGAGATTATAATCGAGACTGAGGCCGATACGCCGTGCTGCTTTCTTGTAATAACCGTGTAGGCCGATCAAGTGCTGGTGATAGAACGTCGTGTCGCCTTTAGCCACAGTGAAGCTGGGCTTCACGTCTATGCCATAACTATGGGTTGAGTAAAGATTGAACATAGCCTTCATGATTACGTCATACTGATAGTCAGCGCCTGAATTGATGTCCCAACCGTGGTAGTTCCAATGGGGATAAAAACCCAGGTCAACTGACCATAGAAAGCGCCGTGTCGTACTCAGCCGTTTAGAATAATGAAACTCCTGCGGCCCGAACCTTATTCTAAACCGGTTAAACACCGGTGTACCCTCCACGTCGTAGTCGATATCATGAATGCAGTCATGAACAAAGTATCCAGTGAAGACATAATTGCCCAAAAAATAGTCCAATCCACCGGTAACATAGTAGTGAACATATCTGGGGTCAATCGAAACACCACCGGTTTGTTCGGCCATGTCCAAGTCATCCCGGTAATGTATATACGTAGAAACCGGCCCGTGTCTGAGTGTAATGCAATATATCTCGATCGATGCATCAAGATTGAACCTTGTTGTATCGCTATTAAGATATTTGCCAAACATTCCACCGCCGTGAAACTCGAGCGGTATCTCTATAGACAACAGTATTGAATAGGGAATAAGCAGGAGAGAGAAAAGGCTGAGTAAGGTGGCTATATGCAGTTTCTTCAAATTCATGCTAACAAGCTCCATTCCTTCCGCAAGCGAGTTCGCCCTGCAGGTCATACTCGCTCGTGGTCGTTATCCGCACGTCGTAATATTTACCCAGTTCCAGGGTATTGTCTTTAATGAAGACCCGACTATCTATTTCCGGCGCAGCAAATTCCGTATGACCAATAAATTCACCTTCCCGGGCGTGGACCAAAACCTTGCACACATCACCTTCGCGCTCCCGGTTGTTTTGCTTCACCAATCTTTGCTGGATAGCAGTAGCTCTTTTGTAGCGCGCTTCGATCAAATTATCGGGTAACTGGTCGAATTCTGCCGCATTTGTTCCCGGTTCGCGAAAATATGGAAAAACACCGAGCCAATCAATGTATCCCGCCTCAACAAACTCCATTAATTCATTGAATTCATCATCGCTTTCTGAGGGATAACCGACAATGACGGTTGTTCTAATCACTATATCACGGACCTTTTTCAGGCGCGCCATAGTTGTCACAATTCGATCCCGGCCTGTATCGCGGTTCATTAGATTCAAGATACGGTCGTTGATGTGCTGTATTGGTAAATCTATATATTTACAGACTTTGGGGTTGTGTTCGATTTCATCGATTATTTTCTCATCAATTGTTTTTGGGTGCGCGTACATGATTCGCAACCACTCTATACCCGGTATCTGTGATAGATCGTGTAGTAGCGGTTGTAGCATTGATTTACCGAAAAGATCAGAACCATAACGCGTTGTATCCTGACCGATTAGGATGAGTTCCTTAATTCCCAGTTTCGCCAATTCGTAAGCCTCTTCTACTATCTTGTTGTAATCAAAACTGCGAAAGGGACCCTTTATGGAGGGAATGGTGCAATAGGCACAGTGGTTTGAACATCCTTCTGATATCTTAAGATATGCATAACCCCGGGTTGTTGGTAACCGTGATTCTATACTCGCCGCTTCTTCTTTTATCGACGCAATCATTTTTCTTTCATCTTCTATCCCAAACCAAGCGGATACTCCAGGGAATTTACGTTTTAGTTCATCGCCACACCTGTTCACTGCGCAACCTATGACAAACACCCTTTTTCCGTTATTTGCATACTTCATCATTTCTCGTATCGTTTGTTCGGTCTCTTCAATGGCCGGGACAATGAAACCGCATGTGTTAATTATGATCACGTCGCTTTCCTCAGGCAGCGCACAGATTACAGTGCCTGCGGCACCGAGCGCACCGAGTATGTTTTCCGAATCAACCAGGTTCTTTGGACATCCGAGTGATACAAGATTGACCTTCACAATACTACTTTTCGCTATTTGACCCTTAAAAGTTTTACTACCGCCGATGCAATCAACCTTTGATCCCCGTCAAGTATCCTCGATTCAGCTTCGATCAGCCGGTACTTAGTGCTGACGACCTTCGCATCGCCAATATAGGTTTGGTCGACTTTCATGGCGTTTTTCATGCGCATTGACAGCTCGGCGGTCACTGATTTGTAGCCCTTCTTGAATGCCGCCCAGACTGCCAGCTCGTCGAGAATCGTGGCGACAATGCCTCCATGAACGATATTATGGTAGCCTTGAACCCATCGTGGTGGGTCTATTGTCGCCTGCACGCCTCCGCCATTTTCCAATATCCTAAGTTTCAAGCCGTTTTTATTTTGAGGGCCACAGGCAAAACAAGACCTATCCATGAAGAATTCAGAACTCATCAATTTGAGCTCCTTCGGGCGGACTGAATTGGAAAATCTTCTTCGAAAGCTTCTTGTCAATTTCAACTTTGCTGAACTCGAATTTACTCTCGGCACCTGTATCGTCATGCACGGTGATACCGATGAGCTCGTAGGTTCCGGTTCTTATTTTGACGGTTAGTTTACGATAAATATCCGTGTCTTCTTTTGGATTCAATTCGATTTCGTAGTATTCATCGTTCTCCGCGATTATTTCAGCATCATAATCCGTCCCGTAGTCGGCGAGCAGAGCATCAGGGCTGATCTGGAAAGGCATCTGCCCCAGGTTCTGCCTGATTACCCGGTTTTCCTCCGGGAAATAGATCCAGAGTGAAGCACTGTCACCAACATAGATTTGTTGGGGGTCGTCAATTTCCATGCGAAAGTAATTCGGCTTCATGTAATAGGTTCGGCCCTCAAACCGCTGGCAGATGCCTGCTTCTTCGTCGCAGTAGACTTGCTCAAACTCTGCATAGAAACTACTCATGTTCTTGTACTGCTTTATAGTCTTGTCCAGGAC
>JBAUFP010000216.1:0-7506 GCA_049679205.1 bacterium
GTAGAATAGGGATTGGATGATTAAGTAAGAACCGATGGGAACAGCTTGTTGCCGCGCGCGTTTGTTAATGGCGTCGGCTGCTCCGATCAACAGCATCGCAAGGAATGCGGCGGTGATTGATGGTGTCAATTCATTCGCTCCTGCATAATGGTTTTGAAGATTGCTATTATACTCTACCCAGTCTTATGGTCAACACAAAGATCTGAACATACTCTGTATTGACATTGAAAATTCGCCAGGTAGAATTCTTCGGTGGATAATAATCATTGTATTAATATGAGATAAGTATCAGAAATGCGGGGAGGAATTATGATAAGATATTTGGTTGTTTTCACATCATTGGTCGGGTTCTGTGTTGCCACACCCCCATGGACAGAGCAGGATTTCATTAATGCCGATTCGATCCCACGCGGCGAAGCTGTCATGCAACACGATGTGGGTGCTTTGCGCGGTGAGTGGCAAAGGTGGAGCTACATACATGAATTGTGTCAAACTGCTGGTTTTGTTGCATCCATGCAGGTCTCTGATCCAATGGATCCTGAATTCGGCGGTATCATTGAAGGCGAGGATCAGCTCACAGTAGTGGAGACGGATAATACACAGCAGGCTATCTGGGTTTGGTGCCGCTACTATGAAATTACCGGTGACACAACCTATTTCGTTAATACACAGCGTGCATGGATTTATGTATTGAACCATCCTGCTTGGTTAGAAGAGGGTACGGGCACCGATTACTACCGTGTATGGAACTGTGGACTCGGACTCTTTGCCGAGAGCAAATACCGTAACACATTCGGTGATACAACGTACCGTCCGTACGCCGACACCTGCATAATGTACATGCTGAGCCATCCGCTGCCTTTTACCGGAGTCAGCAGCTATTACCAAAGGCTTCACCCGAAAGCCCAGTCTCTGGCTGCCGGGATGTTATACCAGTACGGCAAGGAGTGGAACAACCAGGTGTGGAAGGATACTGCACTGGCATACGGAAATCGGGTCAGGCAATGGATCGAGGCAAGTCCGGATACAAATATCAACGACGAGGTGTGGGCGATGTCTGGCGGCACTGCAGTGTGGGGTTTATGCCGGTCGATTTTCGATGCCGATACTGCAGCGGGGGTCATCTGGCTCAATACATACTTGCCAATGATGGAATACTACCAGCCGACCGGAAACTGGAACAATTCCTGGAATATCTGGTATGCGAATGCCTATAACTTTTCGGCCCGTATTATGCAGAATGCCACGTATGTTGAATACCATCATTCCTTGACCGACAGTCTGCTCATTCAGGATTATGATGACGATGGAGGTGTTCCACCAACAAGGACCTGGACTCAGTATCAGGATCATTCTTGGGTGTCGAACTACATGGTCTTCATGGGTTTTGAAGGATTAATGGATTCAATCAAGGACCTGGATGCCGGGGTGAATGGAATCTATGCTACTGGTCTGAGACCATTCTTTCTTGCCGGTGATACCATAAACATGGCAATCCGGGTAGCTAATTACGGCTTTGACAGCCTGCCCGATGCTTATTTCTCACTCGCCGGTCCGTTCGCTGGTGATACAATCCTCGATATGGACATTGGTGAAGAGGATTCTATTGCGCTCGCGGGTGTTTGGGTGCCAAACGATACCGGCTACTACAATTTCAGTGCATACAGTAATTATCCGGGCGATGAGCGGCCCTCGAACGATACCCTTTCAACCTCGTTCTATGTGCGTCCACTTAGACAGCTTACCGGGAACATAAGCGATACATTGAATGGTAACGGCGTTTATGCCCGATTGTACTTCCAGTTTGCCGATGACACTGGAGCAGTTTACTTTGATAGTACGACCAGCGACTCGGCAAGCGGGGACTTTAGTGTCTACTTGATCGATTCGCTTTACCGTGCAGTGGTCAGAACCAGGATTCCTTATCCGGATATGGTAATCGGAGATATATACGTTACACCTGATTCGGTCTCTCTCCTTGATATTAGCACTGGGCCGGCAGACCTGCTCGTCGTGAATCGTGACGACCAGAAGCGTTATGCAGAGTACTACACCGTGTGTCTTGATACTTTAGAAATGACATACAAGATATGGGTGCCTTCGAGTCAGGGTTTGTTTCCGATAAGCAGAATTAGTGAGTTTAACAATGACATGATAATCTGGTATACTGGTCGTGCCGTGTTGAATACCGTCACGGCAGCTGAACAAGATAGCCTAATGCAGTTCTTGGGTGACGGCGGCATGTTACTGCTAACCGGACAAAACATCGGTGAAGAAATTTCCACTGGCCAATTCTATACGGACTGGCTCCACGCTCAGCTTATTAGTGATTCCCTTAACGCTTTGCGGTGCTATCCAGATACGCTTGATTCACTGGGCCAGCATTTTACCAAGATATTCACCGTTGGCAGTGCGCCCAGTCAATTCTCACGTGATGTGATTGCCTCTGATGGTAGTGCACATGAGTTTCTTTATTATGACACCCTGCTTGCGAATTGCGCGGCAATCTGGTACAGTTCTCCTTTCCCGGGCTACCGTGTTATATATTGTGCGTTTGGCTTGGAGGCGGTGAACCAGATATCCGGACATATGAGTCTTACCGAAGTGCTCGCGGAATTCTTGAGTTGGTTTGATATCTTGTCTGTCGAAGACGGCACGGTCGCCCAAATCATTGACCCGCTGTTTACCAGTTTCCCGAATCCCGTGATGCAGTACCTGGATATAGTTATTGGTCGGGATTTGGTTGGTGAGGCCGGTTCGGTATGCATCTACGATGTTACGGGGCGGTGTGTAAAGACTCTGTGTAATGGAAGGTTAGTAGGCGCGTTATCTTGGAACCTTAACGATGATGTTGGTAGGAGAATGGCAAATGGCGTCTACTTTGTTAGTCTGAAAACAAAACATCTAAGTGATGTTCGTAAGGTCGTGATCGTGGAATAGTTTCAGGCACGCTGAGCGTATCGCGGATATTCTATTTTTTTAGGTTCGTTTTGCATAAGGGGTAACATTTTATAGGATTCCGCAATCAATGAATCGTCTTGCATGTTTCCGGCGATTTCCATTATTGTCCCGATCTTGTTGGGGTTATACTTGTTGGGGAATATTACAACCTCTAAGACGTCGGTTTCATCATCCACAGTTAAAAAGCACATCAATTTGTTGTTTCGTGTGCGGATGGTCCGGCGCGTGAGAATCATACCGATAATTCTTGCTTTTGCCATTTTAGAGAGGTTGGATATACGCAAGCGTCGTTGGGGATAGAAAATTTCCAAGATATGATTCTCGGGAATGAACTCTATGGTCTTTAACTGGTCCAGCAATTTAACCTGTTTGTGGAAATCGCGGAACTTTGGCGTTTCTCCTGCGAAATCGGGGATAATATCTTTCGGAGCTTTTGAATCCAGCAAAAGAAAATATAACTCGGGCCAGGTATGCTCAAATGCATCTAAGCTGTTGGACTTTATCAGCGAAATCCCTTCGTCAATTGAGGGGCGGACGCGATAGAAAAAATCACGCCCATCTTTGAAGGGGCGCAGTTTTATGATGCGGTTGATTGTTTCTGAGGAAAGGTTCCTGATTTCATTCAGCCCGGTCAGGAGTGATGAATTGTACACAATGAATTTGTCTTCGCTTTTTGTGACATCGGGTGCGAGTATATTTATTTTCCACCTTCGCGCTTCGTTGATGTAAGCGGCAGTAGGATAGTAGCCGCCTTTGTTGTTTATTGCCTGGCAAAAAAAATTAAGAGGTTCGTAGAACTTTTGATAAGCCGATAGATAGGCAAGCGTCGCGTAGGTTATACTGTGTGCCTTGTTAAAACCAAATGAAGAGAATGCTCTTATGCGGTCCCAGACCGGTTCGATTTCTCGTAAATGGTAGCCCATATTTATGGCTTTAGTAAAGAATAGTTCTCGGAGTTCCCTCATGCTATTTGGATTGCGTGCCTTAGTCATTGCCCGGCGGAGCATATCACCATCGCTTAGAGAAAAATGCGCGAAGTCATGGGCGATTTGGAGAATTTGTTCTTGATACACAGGAATGCCTAAGGTATCAAACAAGGCATTCTGGAGTCGGGGATGGGGGTAATCTATTCTCTCTTCGCCTTTGATCCGCTTGAGAAATCTCTCCTTCATACCGCCCTGAGCCGGACCGGGTCGGATGATAGCAATCGCATTTGCAATATCCATGGTTGTTTTTGGATTTATGCGTTTGATCATATATCTGACCATCGGGCTTTCGATTTGAAAGCAACCTAAGGTTTTTGCCGTGCTGATAAACCGGTAGACCTGGGGGTCGTTGAAGTCTATTTTATCCCTTGATAAGTAGAGTTCAGGGAATCCTCTAACACCGAGGATGTCGATTTTTACCAACCCAACCATTTCGATGCCGTCTTTGTCCAGGTGGGTAATTTGATCGGCCGGGCTGGGATATAATGGTACGTAGTTAAATATTAGCTCTGGAGTAATGACAATACCGCTTGGGTGACAGGAGAAATAATGGGGATAGCCAATGATCTTTTCGGATAGGTTGTGTATGACTCGAACGGTTTTTTCTTCGAGATGGTTTCTAATGTTTTTTATTTCCCGTGGGGAGATGCCGTGAGCCCGGGCCGTTTCGCGAAAGCTTGCCCGGCGTTTGAAGCGATTGATTACTGATATATGGGCGACATGATCGCTGCCATATTTCTGGTGGATTTCTTTGATCAATTTTTCGCGCCGGCTAAATTCAACATCAACATCGATATCGGGTGGTTCGGTACGTTGCGGGTTAAGAAATCTTTCAAATGGCAGATTGTGTTTCAGGGGATTCGTTATTGAGAGCCCGAGCACATAAAGGATGAAAGACGAGGCAGCTGAGCCGCGTACATTCATGCCGATGCCTTTTTCGAGGGCAAATTCTTTCAAGTGATAGACGAGAGAAAAATGAGGTGCAAAGCCAGTGTCCATGACGACTCTATATTCATAGTCAAGGCGCGATTGTTCTTTTGGATTGAGGTTTCTTATGTTTGATTTTATTATCTGGGCCAGGTCCTGATTTGAAGCTGGAAAGATCCATCCCTTGTTTTCTGGTACATAGCTGCATTTTTCAGACAATTTTATAGTATTATGTATTGCATCCGGATAATCGACGAAGAGCCGGTTGAATTCTTCCTTGCTTAAGAGATGGTTTGGTATGCCTGGACGGTGGCCGTATTGATTAACTTTTATCGCGCACATCAGTTTATATAGGTTTTTCTCACTTTTTGTTGCATAGAATATTTCGTTTACGGCAACCGCCGGGAATGCATTGTCTATTACTGCATGATAGGGGAAGAGGAGATAAAACTTTGATGAAAACAGCGGGCCTAAATCTTTTAGTATCCTTATAGAATTTGAGAGAAGAATTGTTCCTGCGGTATGTTTTTTCACATAGTCAATATCAATAATTCCGAACGAATTTTTGGTGATTATTTTGCACAGATTTCTATAACCCTCTTCATTCTGGACGATTAAGTATGATTTGCTGCGTCCTTCTTTAATGAAAGGAGCTCTTATGCCAATGATTGGCTTTATTTCGTATTCCTTTGCGTATTTTATGAACTCATGAAGACCGAAAAATGTGATATCAATCAGGCCGCAACTCTTTAAATCGTGTTTACTTAAGTGCTCGAATAAAGTTTTGAAATCCGAACCGCCGACCCCATAATTACTGTGATAGAGAAGGGGTATGTAAGGTATATCCATGTTTCGTGTCCTCGAAATTTCTTTTCAGGATGATGGTATTTGCCGCAAAGAGAGAGTTAAAACCGAACTTATTACGCACGCTGTCCAGAGCATTGTTCAACCGGTTAATTCGTTCCTCTTTTAACCTAAACATTGAAGGTTGTAGCCCGTCGTGTTCAAAACTGGATAAAGCAATACCTATGAGCCTGACCCGTTTTCTTTCTTTCAACATTTCTTGCAAGATTTTTATCCCGAGCTCGAATATTACTTGTTGAGCACAACCGCCGGGCATCTTAGTTCTTTTCGATATGGTTTTGAAATCAGAGAATCTTATCTTCACGGTTACTGTTTTAGCGAGTAATTTTTTCTTGCGTAGTGTACTGCATGCGCGTTCAGTAAGATAGTAGAATAAGGCGTAGATAAGTTCTCGGTTTATTGTGTCTTCGTGTAAGGTTGTCTCCCGGCTGATAGACTTCATGGTGTCGAACGATTGATAATCGCCACCACGGATGAAGAATTGTAGTATTTTGTAGTAATTGCCTAGGGCAGTTTCTGCAATCCAGTCTGGTGTTTGGATTAGTTCTTCCACCGTATGAATATTCAAATTATTTAGTATCTCGACATGCTTTGGTCCGATGCCGGGTAGAACGCTGACGCTAAGCGGCGAGAGGAATGCTATTTCGTTTTCTTTAGGGATGGCAAGCGTACCGTTGGGCTTTGATTGTTCGCAGGCGATTTTAGAGAATACTTTTGTTCGGGCAATCCCGACTGATGACGGGATGTTGAGTATATTCTTGATTTCGTTCTTTAGTTTACTGGCCACTTCAAGGGGAGTACCAAATAGGCGCCTCGTTCCTCTGGCGTTTATATAGGCTTCGTCTATTGAAACCATATCAACATCCGGAGAGTAGGAATTAATGATTTCATGAAATCTTTTTGAATAGATTTGATAATATCGAAATTTACCTTTCAGGAATATTGCCCGAGGGCAGAGACGGTAAGCGAGGGATGTGGGCATGCCCGAATGGATACCGAATTTCCTTGCTTCATAGGATGCTGAAGCGACCACTCCTCTTTCTTGAGGCAATCCGCCGACAATGACTGGTTTGCCGGTTAAAGATGGATTTAGTGCCTGTTCCACAGAAACAAAAAAGGCGTCTAAGTCAATGCAGAGATACATCTTGGCAGATCCTTATATTTAGATTCGAAATCCGAATTCCCCTCGGCTCTACTTCCCCCGACTGCGCCCGGGACTTCCGGCGGGACACTGAATTCTGCAGCCAAATCATGAATTTGGGCTGAATTCGTGTCGAAATTCGATTCCGCAAATACTCGAATCTCCGATTTGATTGTATTTGCGAGAATCCCCGTAGGGGGAACAAATCCATCTATGATGGTTATGTCCTATGGTAAAGGTAACGAAGCCCGTATCGTCAATCGTCTTACGGTTACGGTTTTTGTGACGTAAGATGTTACTCCTAAACGAAACGGGCATCGTAACCGTTAAATGTTTGACGACACCTTTCGTTGAGATTGCTTCGTCATCCGCCAACCAGCGGATTCCTCGCAATGACGGGCAGGGGCTGGGATTACTTCGTCCCATTACGTTTGGCTCGCAATGACAACCTTCCTCTGTCATCGCGAGGAGCGCGTAGCGGAACGTGGTGATCTTAAGGTACGTGGTCTTTTCCAATGACTCCTCTCTACTGTCATTGCGAGGAGGCCCGGTCATCAGAGATGGGCGGGACGACGAAGCAATCTCACGTATCATACGAATCATTCGTGGGTGCATGAGCAATCTGGC
>JBAUFP010000217.1:0-3466 GCA_049679205.1 bacterium
GATATCGCTTGTCTCATCACTCGAATCATCTAGCACCTGAATCTCCAACTTGCTTTTGGGATAGTCCAATTCGACGACACTTTTCAGGAGTCTGTGAATCACATACTTTTCATTATAAATCGGAAGCTGCACCGTTACCCTGGGGTATTTTATCAATCTCCTAATCCTCCTCCGGCAAAGATTTCTAAATTTGTAGTAGTAATAGATTAAAATAAATGAGTGCAGGGAATAGAAAAATAAAACAATCAACAACAACGTGTATAACGTGAGTATAAAATAGATCAACGATTTTCTCCGCCGGCAGGGCTTATTTTCAAAGCACCCAGTGGCTTCTTGATATAAGCCCGCAAGATCTCCATTTCACGGTATTGCATATCGGAATACACTTTTATTCTATCCATCTTATACAATGTGTCAAGGGTGGCGGTAGCTATTAAGACGCTGTCAACTTCGAAAGCGATCATATGGGGCATCGTACGTCCTTCACGAAGCCGCAGCGCAATATACGGAGTCGAACGCTGGTCAAAGTTGATCTCGGCATCTGTAACCAGGACTTCAGTGAACAACAAATCGGACAGGAACACTGGAGCATACAAATCATCCCTCAAATGAGCTGTCCTCGTCGCCGCTTTGCCCGCTTGGGCAACACCATACACGGACAGACCCCCAGTTCTCAGCATCTTATCAACATCTTCAATCCCATATTGATCGGGAAGGCTGATTAAGAGACCCTCCCGTACCGACCTCATACGATAGTCAACGTTGAGCAAATCGAGTCTGCTTTCTACATTGCCGTATATATCGTCGCCAGTTTGTGCAGCATAGGAGACAAGATATTCACGGTATTCTTTTATCGGTGTTTTTACGTCCTTATACGTATTATGATCGAAGATTTGCGCGGTCCAGTAGATCGAGGAATCAGGAAGTCCCGCCCAGATGAATTCAGGAAGATAATCATCATCCGAAATCTTCATAATACCAATCATCTCTTTACGCCGGTCAGGAGCAAGAAACGGCACATTAGCTCTGAACCTGTACAGAAAACCATCATCGAATCCCTCATATTCAAAATTATCAAAACTGAGGAGACGTTTGATCTGCGTGAATACATCAGACTCCTCACCACGAGGTGCTTTTTCCCAATCACTGCCTTTTCTTGCGTATTCGATATCGCCCAATCCGATATACTCGAACTCTTGCACTCCATCGCCACGCTCCCACTGACCGGAGAGTCTCTCCCCCACACCGATCACGCAATCGCCACAAGCACGTACGCTCACAAAGTCGGTTTTCATTTCATATTCGTAACTGAATGATTTCTGCTGCTCGAAATTTTTTGCCCATCCGCCGATATCTTTCACAGGATCAGGGACGTATTTTACGTATTTTGTGCACCCGTGGGCAACAATCATCGACATACTCACGGAGCACATGATCGTCGCAAAGTACTGAAGAATCACAATTTTCTGTCTGGAAGCTATCCCCATGCTATTATATTAGCGGAATTAATGCAGAAATCAAGTGCCCCGGCTATGGACAGGTTACGTCTGACGTTCTACGGTTGCGATGCCCGCCCTGTTAGATAGAACGTTCGGAAAGGTGCAATTAGCCAAGTGCTTTCTCAAATCCAATGAAATGTACACTGCAAATATTATTGCTTTATCTAACAGGGCCCGTTTCGTTCAACGGTAACGTTCTACATCACCCTGGTAACGATGTCCTGGCGCACAGACGGCTTAACGTTGACATTGCTTCTTTTTTGACTATTATTTGTCAAATGAAACACCTAGTAATACTCCTCGTCACCATCATCATTATGCTGAACTGTGCATACATTGGACCAAAAGGCCTTACCGATATCGAATCGGCAATGGCTGCAGAGCGGGCAGCAGTCATTTTTGAAAGAGGCAATGATTATTTCAAGCGCAAGGATTACAGTAACGCCCTTATCGCCTTCGAAGAAGTCGTTGCTGAATATGAAGGGACCGAACCTTATGAGCCGGCGCTCTACCTGGGTGCATTTTGCCAGTACAAGCTGGCGCGGTTCAGGAATGCTGTGTCGTTCAGCGAGAAATATATCAAGGAATTCCCTGACTCAAAATACTATTTGAATGCGATGTCTCTGGCCGGCGAGTCTTATTTCAACCTCGCCGAAGACTATCAGGCAACATATTACCTCACCAAGTATTATGTGCAGAGCGAGGACCCCACCGGACGGCAAAAAGCATTCGAGCGCATCCTTGACATGCTGGCCGGACTTTCGATAGCCGAACTCGAGAAACTGCACCGAATCTATATGGCCGAGGAAATCGATGAACATATACTCTACCATCTCGCACAGTTGGAAACCGAGGAAGGAAAAAAGGAAGAAGCCGAGCGGGATTTTAATCTTCTTATGCGCCGTTTCCCGAACACCAGATACCTTTATGAAGCAGAGGAATACAAGAGATTTATCAGCCTTGGACAGGCAACCGGGCGAGCAGGCATACTGCTGCCGCTTACAGGTAAGTTCTCCGATATCGGCCAAAATTTGCTACAGGTCATAAGGCTATTTGAGAACAATCGTCTCCTGCCATTTTCGCTCCATGCAATTGATACTAAATCAGATCCGATCGAGGCCACTTTGGCCGCGGCACGGTTGTTGGAAGAGCTCAGTGTAGATTTTCTAATCGCACCGGTCAGTTCGTTTGAGGCATTCGGGATCTGCGGTTACGCTTTGGGCAAAAGTATTCCTCTCATCTTACCGATGAGCGCCGAAGCAAGATTTGAGTCGATACCGCTCGTATTCACCCGCGGGCAGACGGGTGAAGAACAAGCACGTATAGTAGCAAGATACAGCGCTTATGATGGCGGAATCAACAAGTTTGCAGTTTTGTTTCCGAATGAAAGCCGACACCGGAGTGTTGCTCAGGCGTTTGCTCAAGAAGTAGCCCGGAATAATCGAGAGGTAGTTGCCATGGTCAGTTTTCCGGCCGATTCGATTACCCTTCAAGATGAGTTGGAAGCAATAAAGGACCGAGAGCCTGAGGCCCTTTTCCTGGCCATGGATACAGATATGATAATCAATGTCGCGCCACAAGTTGCATACTATGGCCTTGGAGAAGTGACCCTTTTAGGCACGGAATCTTTTCACAGTGAGCGGGTGCCTCGACTAGGCGAGAAATATGTTGAAGGTGCGGTTTTCGCCACACCTTCAGCCATTGATGAAGAAATCTCAAAAAGGCTAAAGGCAGCTGGACTCAGTGTTGATGAGTTCAGTGCCCGGCTATACTCCATACTCTGGCAGCTGCGCAATATAAGAAACTACGAGCGGACAAGCCTGCCGCGTGTTATTGCTGAAACTTTGCGCGGCACCGAGATGTTCAGTGTATATCAAATAAAAGACGGTGAATTCATACGGCTCGCTGATATTTCTAAGACCGAAGGCTGAGCAGCGATGACGGATTTTTGTACCTAGCTCTGTTTC
>JBAUFP010000218.1:0-11187 GCA_049679205.1 bacterium
TTTCAGCTTCCACCTTCTACTTACATATCTTGCTGATCATGTAGATATTCACGTGGCATTACTCGTTTCATCTGCAATGTCCATTTTCCTGGTTGTTTCGTATATGCGGCTTGTCGTTGGAACACGCTTTGCCTTTCTCGGTAGCGGGCTCGCTCAATTCGTATATCTAGTGCTCTTTTCTTACACGTTCTTCCTCGAGGGTTACACCGGGTTGGCAATAACAATATTGTGTATCATAACGTTGTTCATCATTATGCAGCTTACAGGTCGGGTCGACTGGAGCAAGCAATTTACGAAGCAATTATGATCCTATAAATCCCACTTGTCAGCCTCCGATACCAGAGTTGAAATCGCCTGGGTTTTATGTATTATTTTCAGTTGGCAAGATTCTTTTCCCAGGAGCTTCATTGACACGTTGTCTGATGTTCTCGGCAACAAAGTTGGTGAGACAGATTGCGGTGTATGGCATGCTCGTTCGACTGCCGCGGGCGTGTACTTTCTATTCCTGGATAACGATCAGGTTTTTAGGGTGATCAAAGTCAAATGAAATTGTCCAGAGCATAATAGTCGATCGGTTGTGTAGTATGTGAGGAGGAGATATCACGCACGAGATCGTATATCAGTCTGCTCGGCTGCATTGTAATGCGGAACAGGCTTTTGAGATGTTCACCATGAATGATTATCTGCAATCCTGGTTGACCGAGATCGCAGATGTCGAAGCCAAGCTGGGCGGCAAGTATGAGCTCTTCTGGGACCCTGATGACAGGGAAAACAACAGCACAAAAGGGTGTAAGATAACAGCCATCGAGAAGAACAAATTTCTTGCATTTAAATGGAAAGGGCCACCTCAATTCAAGCATTTTATGAACACTGCTACACCGTTGACCCACGTTGTTGTTTTCTTTTTACCATGTGGTGATTCTGCTGTAAGCACATGTACTGAGGTGCATCTCATACATACGGGTTGGGGAGATTCGGCTGAGTGGAAGGAAGCCAAATCATACTTCGATAACGCATGGTTTATTGCTTTCAAGAATCTCAAGGCGAGATTTTCCGATAATAAATAATGAAGAGTTCTGAGTGCCGTGACTGGCTGCTTGAGAATGGTGGCCCGATCATTCGCTATTTAACCGCCCGTGAACGGATCTCATCACCAATATTCGCTGAAGATCAACTTAGGGATCAATTGATGCAGTCCAGCGCGGTGCGCTACTGGATGGGATGTTTGAGCGGTCGTACGGGATTCAATGACATTCATGGCAGCCGAGATACTTGTTTTGAGAATGCGTTAGGTAAACTCACCCTTTTTGGTCTAAGACAAGGCGCGGGTGACTTTGATCAAAGGTGCAAGCCCTACTTGCGTCTGCTTGAGGATCGGAAGAATGGATTGAATGTAATTCAGGTATTCTATCGAACCATCATAGCATCACTGCTTGCCATGGCTGGATACTTGAGCAATGCAAGCGTACGCGACTGGGTAGAGGAGAGACTCGATACGGTCTTTACGTTCGTGAGGCGTGGCGACTACTCGATATTCGTCGACAAGGCGAAATTCAAAGGCGTTCCTACCGCCTTCAGGAATTATCCTCTCATTAATCCTGATTTGTATATGAACGGACAATTCGCGTTGCCCTGGATTTACGACATGTTCGCCTTCAGGGTTCTGTTGAAACACACACAAGACCGTGCAGTTGCGAATAAGATCGGGAAGGTTATATCATATATTATCGATTCACGATACCAGCTATTCCATGATGGCTATGGCATTGTGGTCTCCGGGCAGAATCGTTATAATGTTATGGGTTGGAATGTCTGGTTACCAGGTTATAATGGGATGCACGCTGATGAATTTAAGATGGGTTGTCTGGTACAACGACTCGAGCTCATGTCAGAATTTCCGAATGTCTTGTCGAGCCGCTGGTTCGTGAGCAACCTGAATCGTTTGGAGGAGCATTCGACGAGCAGTGGCACGTACAGATTTCCTAAGCGATATATAAAGGAAAAGAAAAATTCATACTTTGTGACCGGCGCGCATATGGGATTCGGTGAAAATCGTCGCCAGAAATTAGGATACGAGATCGAGTCAAGTTTTTGGATGTTGAAGGTAAGGAGGAATGCCGCGGTAAAGGAGGTTGAGCAATAATGATAAGACATTTCAAGGTCGGCGCCATATTTCTCTGGATTTTCTCTCTTCATTTACTCTCAGGCAAGAACTCCGATTTATCTTTGGCGGAAATTGAAGTGCAGTACAAAACAATAAGAAACCTGTCCCTCGATTCAAGTAATGTAGTGGAAGTCAGCGGTTTCTTGATCAACAAGGATGTCGCTGAGTTTGAATTCAAGTACGGCCGGATATACTTCTTCAAACCGGTTTTTGAACATGTTATCGCGGCATATTTTGAAGGCAATGGTGTTTTTCGATTGTCAACTAATAACAATATCGAAAGGCAGCAGATTGAACGCTTTACGGGTAATGAAAACATTGAACAGGAATTTGAGCAGGCGATGTTTTTCTTTACTGATGATACCTATGAAAAAGTATCTGGTGCCCAAGCGATTACTAGCGTCAGCGTTCTCGATTCGGTACAAGATCTTGTGCGTTTATTCCGTCAAAAAATCCGTGACCGGTTCGAGTGGAACATACCCGCACGGATATTAGCTGATCTCGCCGTGGCCGAGAATGGGGTTTTTTTCAATGCATTTTTGGAATGTCTAGATGACAAAGAGCTCATCTATATAATTGATCCTTTGGATGAAGAGGAAGTGAGTCTTTTGAGGTATGAAAAAATCAAATTCTCCAAACGCGCATATTTTGAGACGTGGTATTCTTCGTTTCTCAGGCAGCCCTTGACCGAGGACAGACCACAGTTCGATGTCGAGCGTCTCCGAATGGATGTTCAGATAGAAGCGCATGAGAGGCTAATGGTCAAGGCTGAGATGCGTTTTAAGTGTTTGTTTGACAAAGCTAGGATCGTGCCCATTTATCTGGAACGTGTGCTGCGCGTTGCGACAGCAATTATCGAAGATTCTGATACATGCCTAGTGATCCAGGAGGATGAAAAAGAAGATGCACAGTTATGGATTGTATTTCCCTATAGCTTGAAAAAAGATAAGGATTATGATTTGACCTTGGTTTACAGTGGCGAAGGTTTGATTGAAGATATCGGTGGGGATAATTTCAGCATCAGTGGACGGACTGCCTGGTTCCCGAGTTTCATATCGAATGCCGTGGATCCGAGAAATTTCCGTACCATATTCGCCGTTCCTGAAAAAATGACATTGCTCGCGACGGGTAAATTGGTGCGGACTTGGACCGAAAAGAACACAGTATATTCTCAGTGGGATAGCGAAATCGAGCATCTCGTCACAGGATTCAATTATGGAAAATTCTCTGACGTGACCGAGAAGAGCAAGCAATGCGAGATTACCTGTTACACCAATGAGAAATTATCCGATGCTCTGCTGACCGTCCGGAGAATCCTTGAGGAGAACCGTGACCTGCAAGCAGACTTGATGTTGATGCCTCAAGAGTTGACCACCGAAGGCATTGGCAAGAATGCTGCAATAGAGAGCCGTAATGCTTATGGAGTTTTCAACCATTTTTTCGGTGAAATCCCGATACGTAATATAAACATATCCCAGCAGCCACAGGTGTCTTTTGCTGCGAGTTGGCCAACATTGGTCTTCTTGCCGTTTACGGCATTTTATGACGAGTCGGTAAGGCAAAGGCTGTTTGAACCGGTGATTGGATTGCGTGACTATGGTGAATGGGAATTCTACCACGAAGGGGTGGCCTCGCATGAAATTGCGCACCAGTGGTGGGCACATTCAGTAATGACCGCTTCTTACCATGACACGTGGCTTAACGAGGGTTTTGCCACGTATTCAGAAGCATTACATCTGCAGGTTACCAAGGGTACAGATGATTTCAAGAAATACATGAGGACGTTGAGGCGTCAGGTGGTGTCCGACGTTGGCAGTGGCATGAGTCTTGCTGAGCTCGGTCCGATATGGCTGGGAGTGCGTCTGAGTTCTTTAGATATCCCCCAGGGTCATTACTTGATATATGTGAAAGGTGCATACATACTTCATATGTTGAGGATGATGCTCTTTGATTATGATAAGAAGAGTGATGAGCGTTTCATTAAGATGATGAAAGACTACGTGCGTACTTATACCGGCAAGGTTGTGACGACCGAAAATTTCAAGAATGTCGTAGAGAAGCACTTCGACAGAAGCATGGATTGGTTCTTCGACCAGTGGGTGTATGGTACCGAGATCCCGATTTATAGTTTTGACTATGATATCGAAGAAGCTGGTGGAGACTATTTTCTGACTATTAATGCTCAGCAGAGCAATGTTTCTTCTTCTTTTGAAATGCCGGTTCCTTTCGTAGTCAATTTTAGAAATGGACATGCGGTGGTGCATCTTACCCTTAAGGGTAATGAAGCAATTGCCAAGCAGTTTCATCTGCCGCAGGAACCAGTTTCAATTGAGAGCAATCCGTGGAGCGCGGTGCTATGTACCATTGTGAAATGACATGCTGTGTGATCAATGTTTGGTGGTAGAAATGCCATTGTTGGGAAGTTTACATATATGCCTTAATAGGAGGTCGTGATGGTGAGGGTAAAATTGGAATTGCCCCAGAAGTTCGATTTCGCAACGGACATTCAGGTTTGCATAAACAACATAAACTATGGCGGTCACCTGGGAAATGATTCTCTGCTTTCCTTAATACATGAAGCGCGGATTCGTTTTTTGAAAGAACATCGGTTCACCGAATCCGATATTGGCGGTGTTGGAATAATAATGGTTGATACCGTTGTACTGTACAAAGGGGAAAGCTTTCACGGAGATGTGTTGAAGTTTGAGGTCGCGGTACGTGATGTCAGCAAAGTGGGTTGTGATTTTTGCTTCCGGGTGACGAACAAGAATACTGGTAAAGATATTGCGCACGCAAAGACCGGCATCGTATTCTTTGACTATAATACGAGAAGGGTAGTTAATACACCAGATGCATTCAGAAAATTATTTTCGTGATATAATAATGAAATGAATCATTTTGTTTGTATGGTATGTAGGAGGTAAACATGAAGATATTGCATCCCAACAGCCTGGCCGTCACGTTGGATACCCTTAACGAAGTTTTCTTTATGGGGTATTCTATTTCCAAAGCTGAGAGAACCACTGTGGTTAGGTGGCTTGCCGGCCGGCAGGGTGTAAAGGGTGCCTATCGGGGCATGATCGCACCCACTCCTCTGGATTTTAAAAGAGGGATCAGGCTTTTCACAGGTGAGAAAGTGGTTTCCGGTGCGGCGATCGGTCATATCCTTGGCGAAGAGGCGAGCCGTGCCTTGATCTTGCTTGATGGAAGCCTTCCTATTGCACAAGATGCTTTGAAGAAATCAAATAAGGGAATGATGAAGGCATTGATGAGCTGCGAAACGCCCACTCGAGTGCGGGGGTTCTATTGTTGTGGTACTTGCACCACCGCCATGTGGCGGCATCTGGCAGCGGGTGGGTTGAAGCAGTCAAAGAGACGGCTGAGCGCGGGGTTGAAAGTTCTACGTAAGTATCGTGATGGCGCGGGTAAATGGCGGCGGTTTCCGTTTTATTACACCTTGCTTGCACTGAGTGAAATCGGTCATGGCATGGCGATCGACGAATTACATTATACGGCACCATTATGTGAACGATTATTGAAACGTTACAAGGCAAAGAATAAGTTGGCAAAGCGTCGTCGAAGGGTGATGGAGAAGGTATTGGCGGAATGTTGAATCAGTTTTCGGAGTCAGGTCTCTACTTAGGACGCAACGATGACTTCTGCACGGCAGAAGTTCAAAAGTTGGAGTTTACTCTCGTCGCAGACGGAGCCTGTCCCCGGGAGGATACCGGAGTAGGAGATTATGTTTCATAACATACCAGTTTCCATTCAAAAGAGGATGTTGTATCTCGAAAGTCTGGATGCGAAACACAGAAGTGATGGTGTTCCATCACGCGTAAGGTTACGGCAGGTGCCACCTGAGACGGGACGATTCCTCGCGCTATTGGCATCTATGGCACCACAAGGCAAGTACCTTGAAATCGGTACGAGCGGTGGTTATTCTGCTCTCTGGTTGTCCCTCGCGTGCCGGGGATTGGGCGGAAAATTGATCACCTTTGAGGTAGTTGAAGAAAAAGTGGAACTGGCGCGAGAAACCTTTCGCCTGGCCGACGTCGAAGATGTCGTAGAGCTGATCGAAGGAGATGCGAGACGATATCTCGATGACTACAAAGGAATTTCGTTTTGCTTTCTGGACGCCGAAAAAGAAATCTATGCTGAATGCTATAAAAAGATAGTGCCGAACATGGTCGTGGGTGGAATTCTGGTTGCGGATAATGTAATCAGCCATAAAGATGTTCTCGAAAAAATGGTTGAGGATGCCCTGAATGACCCCCGGGTGGATGCTGTGGTTGTACCGATTGGGAGCGGAGAGTTAGTGTGCATAAAGCGATAGACAAAACCAAGAAATTCGTGAGTGAGTCTATCGCACCGGTTGCCGGAACGTTTGATACGGGTGCAATGGCCAGGGGTGAGCCGGGTTTGCCAGCACGTTTTGTGTGGCGGAAAACCGAGTATTCGGTAACTCGGATTCTGGACAAATGGAAGGAGACATCACCCTGTAAGAGCGGCAGTAAGGAAAAATATGTGCGAAAGCACTGGTACAAAATCAAGACCGCGGACGGAAAGATAATGCAGATATATTTTGAGCGTAAATCTCTGCCTAGGGGTCAGCGGAGAACGAGATGGTGGGTGTATTCAGTATCGGAAGAATAATGGGGGGTATGATTCATGGTTTGGATAAAGGTCATAGATGAAAACGAAGCTGTTGGAGATTTGAAGGAAGCCTACGAAGTTATCAGGGAAAAACGGGGCAAGGTTTCTAACGTTATGCGCGTACACAGTTTGAATCCAGCAGCAATGCAGAAGCATTTGGAGCTTTATGTCACACTCATGTTTGGTGCATCTGGACTTAGCCGTGAGGACCGTGAACTGATTGGAGTGGTTGTATCCAACTTAAACAGTTGTGATTATTGTGTACGACACCATGCTACAGCATTAAATCACTATTGGAAGAATGAGGGGAAGATCGCAACTCTCTTAAATGATTTTAAAACGGTCGATTTGAGTGATCGACAACGTGAGATGCTTGTTTATGTGCATAAATTGGCCATGTCTCCTGGTGAAACCTTCCGGGAAGACGTTCAGGTGTTGCGGGAGATTGGTTTTACTGATGAAGACATCTTGAATATCAATCTCATTACGAGCTATTTTTGTTTCGTGAACCGTATTGTTCTTGGTCTAGGCATAGAATCTACAGCGGATGAATCGTGAGGCTATAAATACTAATCAGGCTTGGTAAAAGATGTGGTCTTGAGGAATGACTGATCGGTGAAGCAGTATGAGGTTTTTCTCTTTGATCTGGACGGCACGCTCACCGATCCGAAGGCTGGAATCAATAATTCTGTCCTTTATGCTTTGGATAAATTAGGTATACCTGAAACGGGACCAAAGTGTCTTGAGAAATTTATTGGTCCACCACTATTGGAATCCTTTAAGAAATATTACGGCTTCAGCGATGAAAAAGCAAGACAAGCTGTGTCCTACTATCGTGAATATTTCGCCGACAAAGGTATCTTTGAAAATAACATCTACGAAGGGATTGACGATATTTTGACCAAGCTTGATGAGCTTGGATGTCAATTGATCCTCGCGACGTCAAAACCTACGATTTATGCAGAGAGAATATTAGAGCATTTCAGGTTGCATCAGTACTTCGACCTTGTGGTTGGCAGTAACATGGATTTGACACGAACTTCAAAGGCTGAAGTAATCGAGGAGGTATTAGACTCGATTGTTCTAAGTTCGAAAGACTGTTGTATTATGATTGGCGATCGCGAAGACGATATACGCGGTGCGAAAAGCAGTGGAATAGATTCGGTGGCGGTTACCTATGGGTATGGCTCTCCCGGGGAGCTTTACGAAGTTGCGCCAACATATACTGTGCACGCAGTAAGTGAGTTGGATTCATTACTTCTCGGATTGGTTAAGCGATGAGGCATTCGTTTTTACCTTGACAATTTCCATTGGCTGTTTATAATAACATATGTCTAAATCAAAACGTGTGACAAGAAAGAGACATAAAAAGACCCAGGCACGATTTCCAACCATCATTTACACTTTGTTCGGCGCGTATATCTTACCGCGTAGTGGTGAAGTGAATGCGACCCGTCTGATAAAACTCGTTCGGCCTCTGGGTTTTTCCGCAAATGCCATACGCCTTGGCCTCTCACGCATGTCTAGATACGGTGTGTTCAGAATACGCAGGGCCGGTCGGCACAGTTGCTATTCGCTAAGCACAAAAGGGATGAAATGGATGGAACAGGGGAGAGTGCGAGCCTTTGATATGGAGTACAAAAAATGGGACGGAAAATGGCGGTTGGTTGTTTATAATATACCAGAACCGCATCGTGCTTTTCGTGACCGGCTCAGATCCAGATTACATAACCTGGGATTTGCGAGTCTGAGCGCTTCCCTATGGATTTCTCCGTATGATTTTCGCCCAGAACTCAAACGTCTCATTAGAGAAAAGAGGATGTCAAAATATCTGGAGACCTTTGAAGCTAGATACATTGGACCGCGGCGGCACGAGGAATTGGCGACGATCGTATGGAATGTTGATGCGCTCGCGAAAAGGTATCAGAGCTTCATTGATGAATATTCTACCTTGCTGGTTCGCTGTAAAAGAACGGCACCTGAAGGGGGCGTTATGAGTTCTGCTGATTGTTTTGCCCAAAGGTTTTGTATGACCGCCGAGTACGTTGCACTCAAACTGGAAGACCCTATGTTACCTCTGGAACTACTGTCAAAGAACTGGGTAGGTGCGAGAGCGGAAGGACTACACAACCAATTGTGGAAATTACTAAGGCCTGCGGCCGATGAATTTGTCGATTCGGTTCTGCAAAAATGAAGAAATCTTACTATCTTATAATTATCACACTGGTGTTGTCGGCGTGCAACATGCGTGTGAGAGCAGCTGATATCGCGTTATATTCAGATCGTGGTGCAAGCGAAGACTGCGTGATTGCCACGAAGCATATGTTTAATTGGATGGGTTTCGAAGTTGAGCTAATAGATGCCAGTCATATTAATAGCCGTCCACTCGACGGGTATCGCATCATCTGTTTCCCCGGCGGTAACATGTATCAGTATGCCCAGGATATCGCCGAGTCAGGTAAGGATAAGATCCGAGAATTCATTAGTGGTGGTGGTGGTTACATTGGTATATGTGGGGGAGCGTATTTCACTGGAGAGCGCGTTTTCTGGCAGAGTGCACAGTTGCCCATGTCACCATTAGGTATTTTTCCAGGTACGACTCAAGGACCCATTGATGCGATCGCACCCTATCCGGATTGCGTGATGTGCAAGATTGATATTGTCGAGCATAATCATCCGATCACTCAGACAGAGTCTGATAGTGCCTGGATAATGTATTGCTACGGGCCTATGTTGCTGCCTGATAATAGTGCCGATGTTACTATCCTCGGACGGTATGACATCCTCGACCAGCCGGCTATGATCACTTTTGAATATGGGGAGGGTAGGGTGTTCATTGTTGGCGTTCATCCCGAACTGGAGGAGGATAGTGAGCGGGATGGAGTGAATTTCGGCGATGAATTTGATGATCGGGGTTCGGACTGGGATATTATGAGAAAAGCCACATTTTGGTGCTTAGGAGAACGGGTTGAATAAAAAGCAGAAGGTAGCCCCGTACGGTTCCTGGCGTTCACCGATTACGGCTGAACTCGTTGCCCGGAAAAGCGTGCGATTCGGGGATGTCGCTATTGATAGTGATGATATTTACTGGGTCGAGAGTCGGCCTGCGGAGAATGGTAGGAGCGTTATTGTTCAACATACATCGGATGGCAAGAGAGTAGACATCTTACCGCCACCTTTTAGCGCGCGCAGTCGTGTGCACGAATACGGAGGCGGAGCCTTTGCTGTCCATGAGGGTATAGTCTTCTTTGTTAATTTCGAGGATCAACAGATATACAGAAAAGATCGAGGCTCGGTTCCTTATGCAATAACTCAGACTGATGGTTGTCGGTATGCAGATCTAATAGTGGACAAAACCCGAAACTTGGTAATGTGCGTGCAGGAAGCGCACTCCGAAGCAGCGGAAGAACCGACGAATACTGTAGTCAGTTTCGGTGTTGAGCGAATGAATAGTCCCCGGATTCTTATTTCGGGTAACGATTTCTATTCTTCTCCGCGTCTAAGTCCAGATGGAAGGCGACTTGCTTGGTTGACCTGGAACCATCCTAATATGCCCTGGGATGGAACTGAATTATGGGTTGCCGATGTTGGGAAGGACGGTGACTTAGAGCATAATCGCAAAGTTGCTGGTGGTATTTCAGAATCAATATTACAACCCGAATGGTCGCCGGATGGCATACTGTATTTTGTTTCGGATAGAAATGGCTGGTGGAAAATTTACCGGTATATAGACGGTGAGGTCGAGATCGTAACTGAATTAGATGCTGAATTTGGCGTGCCGCAATGGAATTTTGGTCTGTCAACATTTGGATTTATTGGTCGTGACCTGCTTGCTTGTGCCTATAACCAAAAAGGAATCTGGCATTTGGCAACCGTTGACTTGAGAACACTGAAAATGAGTAGGATTGAAACTCAGTGCAGCGATATTACACATCTGAGGACAACTGGTGAATGGGTTGTCTTCTATGGTGGTTCACCCACTGAGGGGTTATCCGTAATCAAGCATGGCGTGTCGACTGGGGAAACACATATCATCCAGCGATCAGAAGAATCTTCCGTTGATTCTCGATATGTATCTAGACCCGAGTTGATCGAATTTGATACAGCGAATGATTTGAAGGCTTACGGATTTTTCTATCCACCCCGAAACAAGAATTACGAGAAACCAAGCAAGGAGCTTCCACCCCTGATTGTCAAGACGCATGGTGGTCCTACTTCTTGCAGCTATACGTCACTTGATCTGATGATTCAGTTCTGGACGAGCCGGGGTTTCGCAATACTCGATGTGAATTACGGCGGTAGCACGGGTTTTGGACGCCCTTATCGAGAACGGCTCAATGGTAACTGGGGCTTTGTTGATGTTGACGACT
>JBAUFP010000219.1:0-3293 GCA_049679205.1 bacterium
CTTTCAAAGTACGCGCCGAAAATCGTAGTATTTTCAATCGCCAAAGAAAAAATCGGCGGGGTAATCGGTCCGGGCGGCAAGATCATCCGTAAGATAATCGCCGACAATGATGTTGAAATTGACATCGATGATGATGGTAAGGTTACTATTGCTGGCGACGACCGGCAAAATGTCGAAAAAGCACAAGAAGCAATAAGATTGATTGTTCAAGAAGCCGAAGTCGGCAAGGTATATGTCGGCAAGGTGAAACGCATTACAAGCTTCGGTGCATTCGTCGAAATCCTACCCGGTAAGGATGGGTTGGTTCATATTTCCAAGCTTTCCCGTCAAAGAGTAAAAAAAGTCGAAGACGTCGTCAAACTGGGCGATGAAATCGTTGTAAAAGTAGCAAACATTGATGATCAGGGGAGGATTAATCTTATCCGAAAGGAATAAGATAATCCAGGCCCAAATCAGTCCCGCCGTAAGAATCATTGCCGAAAAAATTCCCAAGTTCTATTCCTTTTCAATGGGTTTTTTTATCAACCATGGCGCGCGTGATGAATCGCTCGAAGACAATGGCATCACCCATTTGATCGAGCACATGTTATTCAAAGGTACCTCCCGCAAATCAGCGCTGGAAATCGTGAAAATGATGGAGAGTCTTGGTGGTGCATTCGATGCTTATACCACAAAGGAAAACCTGATCATCATCACCAAGTTCCTATCTGAACACATCAATCTCGTATTTGAACTCATCGCGGAAATACTTCTGGAATCCAAAATCGACAGTAGTGAGCTGGACAAGGAAAAATCAGTTATCCTTGAAGAAATCAAGTCAAGCAACGATGATCCAGGCGACACCGCCTTCGAGCTGTTCTTTCGAACCCTGTTGCCTGACCACGCGCTGGGCCGTCCCATTGCCGGAACCATGAAATCCGTCAAGCAAATTAATGCCCCAAGGACCAAGCGTTATTATCGAGAGCTCTTGAACCGGGAAATGGTCATTGCGTTGAGTGGCAACTATGACTATGACCAGATTGCCAGCCTGGCCAAGCAGAAGTTCCCTGGTCAGGAACTAAGCAGACCGACACGCACCACACCCGAGCAACAGTTGGGCAAGGTGGCAGCAGAATCACGCAAAGAAGTCTCTCAGGTCCACTTTGTGTTCGGCACGCGCGGGGTCGAGTATGTTTCTGAGAAACATTATCAACTTTCGATCATGAATACCGCATTCGGCGGCGGCATGTCCTCACGGCTTTTCCAGGGTTTACGCGAGAAAGACGGGCTAGTCTATCACGTACAATCATTCCTAGATTTCTACTGCGACTGCGGCATCAGTGGTTTCTACTTCATCTGCGACAAGAGAAATATCCCAAAGGTTATCCGCCGCTTAAAGACGATATTTAAGGAAATCAGCACTCAAGGTTTCAACAAAGAAGAAATCGAGCGTGCTAAGACTTATCTCTCGGGCAACCTGCTGCTCAGCCTAGAGAGTTCAACCAGCAGAATGCTACGCCTGGCGCGTGAGTCTGTGTACACACCGAACGTTGCGAGTATCGATGAAGTCGTTGCCAGGATCAACGTAGTGAATGAAGCACAAATCAACGATTTAATAAGTGACTTCCTCCATCCTCAGCAGTACACCGCCGCTGCAGTAGGGCCGATTACCCAGAAAGAAGTACAAAACGCGGTAAATGATTTAAACGGTTGAAATCGTAATTGACTTCAACTGAATATTTCATATAATATCTCGTGAAACTAGCCCTGATCGCACCGGCTGTTGTCGACGAAACAAAGAGAGGGATGCAAGGCAGGGTGTTTCAGCTCCCACCACTGGCGCTCGCCACAGTTGCCGCGTCAACTCCAAAACATATTGATGTTGAGATTGTCGATGAAGCACTAGAACCGATAAATTATGACTGTGGCGCAGATTTAGTAGGTATTACTACCCTCACGCGGTTTGCGCCTCACGCTTACACGATTGCCGACCGTTTTCGCGAAAGGGGTGTTAAGGTCGTGATGGGCGGCATGCACCCTTCGGCCTTGCCTAAAGAGGCGATTATGCATTGCGATAGCGTGGTAATCGGTGAGGCAGAAGGAGTATGGCGCCGGTTGATGGATGATTTTGAGCACAAACGGCTGAAGAAATATTACCATAACAAAGGTTTTGTTGACTTGAGCACGGTCTGCACACCACGCCGAGATTTGTATAAAAAAGAACGCTATCTTTTTACCCATTTTACACAGACGACAAGGGGATGTCCTTTTAACTGTGGCTTCTGCAGTGTCACAAAGTTCTTCGGCCGAACATACCGAACCAGACCCGTGGGATCGGTGCTCCAAGAAATCAGAGAGATGAAGACCAAATTCGTCGGTTTCTCAGACGATAATATCTTTGGTAACCGTATCTATGCCCATAAGCTTTTTTCCGCGCTGAAATACGAAGGTATTGCATGGCTGAGCCAGGCATCGCTCAACATCACCGACAGCCCGAAACTCCTGCGCATGGCAGCGCGCAGCGGGTGCAAGGGTCTTTTCATAGGATTGGAATCGGCAGATTGCGAGTCTCTCATCCAGATGAATAAAAGCTTCCTCAAACCACAGAAATACAGGGACGCGATAAAACGCCTACATGATCATGGCATCAGTGTACTCGGGGCGTTTGTCCTCGGCAATGACAATGAAAATCATTCAATCTTCAAGCGTACCTTGGATTTCGCCAAGAAAATAAAAATCGACCTCGCCCAGTTTGCAGTACTAACACCCTATCCGGGTACGGCGATCTATAATCGGCTAGTGAAAGAAAACCGGATCTTCAACTTCGACTGGACAAAATATGATGCGGGCAATGCAGTTTTCAAACCACTGAAGATGACCGCCGACAAATTGAAAGAAGAGGTCGACAAACTGTGGCGTGATTTTTACCGCTTTGACGCAGTCATCCTGCGCATTCTGAGTCTCGGCCGAAGGATACCTCTACAGCTCTTGCCCTTACTTCTGATAAACTTCAGTTTTCGCAAAGAGATCGCTGCCACGCAGGAATTATAAACACCAAAGAAACAGCAATTCCAATTTCAAAGACTACACGCAAACATGGTGAAAATTAAGGTCCGGCCCGAGGATTTTGTTGTCGAAGAACTCATCAAGCTTCCCCTGGTGAAAAAGGGCAGCCACACGATACTGAAGTTGGAAAAGAGGCTCTGGAATACCCTTGATGTCATTGAATTTGTTGCCCGCACAATCCACGCTCCGAAAAGATTGTTTGCGCGCGCTGGACTCAAAGACCGCTACTCACTCAGCACCCAGTATTT
>JBAUFP010000220.1:0-8756 GCA_049679205.1 bacterium
GTATGTCAACCGATAAAACAAATGTATCGGTGCGGTTTATGAGTTCAATCGCCTGATAATATAGGCCTTGCGGTGTACCCGCGAAGCCAGTGCCGAAGATGGCATCAACAATGACGTCAGGATTAAAGGATTGACATAGCTTTTTGAGATTTGCGGAGCGGGTAATCTGAGTTATGTCCGATTCTCCTGTTTTCGCCAGTTTGTAGTTGAGCAAGGCATCACCCTCCAGTTCCCTCATGCTGCCCAGTAAGGCGACTTTCACTTCTGCTCCGCGGTTCTGCAAATGGCGGGCGACGACAAAACCGTCACCACCGTTATTGCCCTTGCCACATACGATCAGTACTCGCAACGCATCTAGCTCAAAGTATGTTTCGAGCACGTCGACACAGCCGCGGCCGGCATTTTCCATGAGGACCGGGCTGGGAATTCCGTATTTTTTTGTCGCCCAAGAATCAATCTTTTTCATCTCGGCATTGGTGACTACCCGCATTGTAAAATTCTATGGAAAAAAGGCGTAAAGTCAATAAACAACTTGGGCCGGCACGGATTATAATCTTATGTCCAGGAACACTAAACCGCAAAGTATTTCAAGCGTCGAATCCGTGTATGTTGACTTCCCCGTGTGTGCAGGCTTGACTTGCACGGTATTATATATATAATGTAGAAAGGAGAAACAGATGATTCTTTTCTTGATTGGCCAGAGTTCAGGGGGGGGTAATCCGATAATGGGTTTATTACCCTTGATCCTCATATTTGTTGTTTTCTATTTTCTGCTGATTTTGCCACAGCAGAGAAAGCAGAAACAACACAGAAAGTTGCTTACCGAGTTGCAGAAGGGAGATCGTGTTGTAACATCGTCGGGCATCCGGGGCACAATTGCCAATGTAAAGGATGATGCCATCACTCTTTTGATCGCCGATGGTGTTAAAATTGAGTTGGAAAAGGGACACATCGTAAATAAACTTACCCCGGGCGGTAGTCAGAAGTAAGGTTAAGGTTTTTTCTGCATAGACGGAGTAGATATTGTCGTTGTCGGTTCTGAAATATCCAGCATCCGCGTTAAGAAAACGAACCGTGCCGGTTGAAAAAATCGGTGAAGATATATTCAGGTTAGTTGATGATATGCTAGAGGCCATGGCCAACGACGATGGGTTAGGGCTGGCCGCTAACCAGATCGGATCTGAGTCACGAATCTTCGTCATGAACACCACACCCAGTGAAGAGCAGCCAAAATGCTTGGCTTTCATAAATCCGGTCGTACTCGATCAGGATGGAGAAGTGGTTGATGAGGAGGGGTGTTTAAGCTTTCCCGAGCTGTATATAAAGATTGCACGACCGCAAAAGGTGCGTGTTTACGCAAAGAGTCTATATAACGAGGGTTTTGTGCTTGACCTTGCCGGAATTCTTGCCCGCGCGGTGATGCACGAAATGGACCACTTGAATGGTATTCTGTTTATCGAGCGCGCCGCCGTTACGGAAAAAGAGAAAATTGATGGGTACTTGGAAAACCTCACGAAGAAGGTTTAGGATAGTTGCGATATATGAAGATTATGTTTTTTGGCTCGACTGATTTCTCAAAGCCGATTTTAGAGAGTATTCAAGGCAAATTTGATATCGGCGGTGTTATAATCTCAAAACCAAAACCCAAAGGGCGGGGTCTAAAAAAAGCCTTGCCCAAAATTGCTGAATGGGCGAACTGCAAGGGGTTGAAAGTGTACATGCCCGATGACCCGAACGCGGGTGAATTCATCCAAACCTTGAGGGCATTGTCTCCAGACGTGTATGTGCTGTCAGCCTATGGGCATATATTGAGTGAACAGTTGCTGAGTATTGCTCGGTTCGGGGGTATTAACATACATCCATCTCTATTACCCCTCTACCGAGGCGCGGCACCTATTCAAAGAGCCATCATGGCGGGGGAGGAAAAGACAGGGGTCACGCTTTTTTTTATGGATGAAAAGATTGATCATGGGGACATGATTGTGCAGCAGTGGATTCCGATTGAGAAAGACGATACCTATGGTTCTCTTTCGGAGAGACTGGCGAGGCTTGGGGCTGAGATGATTGTCGATGTCCTGCGCTCGGTCGAAACAGGTGGTTGCCAAACTGTCATGCAGAAAGGAAAAGCCTCGTATGCCCCAAAATTGAAGAAAGAAGAACTGTGGATCAACTGGCAGGACAGTACGATGAACGTCCACAATAAAATACGAGCACTATCACCGCGACCTGGAGCAAGGACGAGTTTCCGCAAGAAGGAACTGGTGATTATATTGGCACAACTCGGTGACATGGAGCTGGCGCCGGGTACGATTCACGTACAAAATAGAAAGCTATACGTTGGTACGAGTGATGGATCGCTCGTATTGATTGAGGCTAAACCCGAGGGCAGGAAGCTAATGTCGGCCCTTGATTTTATCAATGGATACCGTATAAAAGAAGGAGAGGTGTTAGAATGACCGCTCGCGAAGCAGCAGTCCATGCACTCTGCGCAGTAGAAGATGGAAAAAATCTGAAGGATGCATTGGCCGCGATTTACGAAAAAAATGAACTAAAAGATGAAGATCGACAACTTGCTAATGAATTAGGATTCGGTACATTACGGCACCGCGATGAAATCGACCAGATAGTCAGAGAAACACTGACCGGTGATTTTTTCTCGCTTGATGTGGTGCTCAAGAATGTGCTGAGAATCGCTGTTTATCAGTATTTGTTCTTCGATCGCATTCCTATTTACGCGATCGTGAATGAAGCGGTGAATTTCGGCCGGACGTTAAAAGAGAAAGGGTTGATCAATGCCGTGCTGCGTGGCGTGATCAGGAACAAGCGCGTTCAGGTATTGCGCGAACCGCGGGCCTGGGTTTTTCAAAAAATAATGGATGCATACCAGGTCGAAGGCGAGAAGATCATTGAATGTTTCAAGATTCGCCCCACGCCCTATATACGTATAAATCTTTTGAAGAGTAGCATTGACGAAGCACGGGAGAAAATGCGGCTTAACGGTCTGGATTTCAGACCGGCAAATTGGTTTTCTGAATTTAAATCGGTTGATCACCTGAGTTTGATAATCAACAGTCCGCTGATGAAACAAGGGTATATTTCAATTCATGATGAGGCGCAGGGTTTGGTGTGCCATTTGGTCGACCCGAAACCTGGAGAGAGAATTGTTGATCTATGTTCGGCGCCGGGCAGTAAGGCAACCTACATGGCCGAATTAATGCACAATGAAGGCATGATCATCGCAGTCGAGGTTAGCAACGACCGATTGAAACTGGTTGTGGACAATGCGGGTCGGTTGGGTATTCGCACCATCCGGCCGGTTGTTGCTGACGGGCGGTACTACAAACTCGAAGGCATGGATAAGATATTGGTAGATGCGCCTTGCACGAATGCCGGGGTCATTGCAAAACGACCCGAGGTAAAGGACCGGGTCAACAAAAAAGTAGTCATGAGGCTAGCGAAACTTCAATATGACTTGCTGACTAATGCTGCTTCTTTTCTGCGTGTTGGGGGATCTTTGATATACTCAACATGTAGTATCCTGCCGGATGAGAACGAAGACGTTATCGCCCTTTTTCTCAAAGATAATCCAAACTTCGTGATTGAGCCCGCAAAGGAATTCACACCTTTGGGTAATGAATTCCTGAAGATCCTACCATGTGATTATAATACCGACGGCATATTTGCCGCCCGGTTGAAGAAGACAGAATAGGATTAGGTCTTCAGTATGTATCAGGATGCAGCGTGAATAAACGTTGCATCTTTAAATAAAATTTAACACACCCATTCACCAATAAAAGCAGAAAGCATCCAGACTCAAAAAAGTCCCGAAAAATAAGGCATTATGGGCGTTCTGTTGTGCGTTTTGGTACTTGACAAATAACGAATAATATGTAAAATGGGGTGAAATGGGGAATAATGGGGAACATTAGATTTCGTGGATTCTTTACGCATATCCTGGATGACCGAAAACGTCTGGCGATTCCCAGTCAGTTCCGTAACATGCTGAACCATGAATCCGAGGGCCGGGTCATACTCACTCCAGGTTACGATCACGAAATAGCCGTATATCCATTGAAGATCTGGGAGGAAATCGAAAACGGAGAACTTCTTTCTCTTTCCATGGATTATCTCAAGTCTCGTCGCTACCGACGCCATTTTACATTTGGCATCAAGGAAGACCGGCTTGATGCGCAAGGGCGGATACTCCTACCAGACTTCCTGCTTACGCATGCAAATATCATCAAAGACGTAATAATCGTTGGTGAAATTAACTACCTTGAACTTTGGTCTCCTGAGAGTTACGAAGCATTTGCCAAGGAAGTGGAGAAATTCTATTTAGAGGATGCCGAGGGCATTGAGGATTTAAGAAGGAGGAAAGATGAAAATACAGGCGGTTGAGGCAATGAAAGATAAGAAGGTTTCATTCTTCTTGCCCAGCGGGGAAATCGATGAGCAGGGATTTACGAAGATGGAAATCAAATTAAAGAAGATGTTTGAAGAAGGTGACTTCAACATAATCATCGATCTTTCGAGGGTAAGCCACATAAATTACAAGGTTGTGGGTTGGCTTATTGAGTATCAACAGAAATTCAAAAAATACGGGGGTGATATAAAACTGGTGAACGTCTCACCCTACCTATTCGATATCTTGAGGCTATACGGCTTCTATCCATTTGAAATCTATCCATCACGCCGAGCAGCGCTGAAGAGCTTTGCCTGATTAATGGCACGGCAACAGGTTTTTCATCAACCTGTCCTGTTGAATGAGGTTGTCCATTGGATGAATCTGAGGGATGATGGTGTATACTGCGACTGCACGGTCGGTGGTGCCGGACATCTCCTGGCTATGTTGAGACGCACGAGACAGGCAAGGTTCATAGCTGTTGATTGTGATCCAGCGGCGGTTGCCTACAGCCGCCATGTGGTTGCCGATTACCGCCATCGTTGTTTTATCTTTGAGAATAACTTCACTAATCTAGATTTAATCCTAGATCAGATAAATGTCCCGAAGGTCGATGGCATTCTATTTGATTTGGGTGTTTCATACCATCAACTCACTACGCCTGAACGTGGTTTTAGTTTTGAACGACATGGTGAACTACTGATGCGTATGTCGCCGAAAATCCCGAGTCTACGCGCGAGACTATGCAGGACCGGGCAGGAGGAACTCGCCGGGGTGCTTAGGGAATATGGTGACGTGCGTAATTATAAGAAAATCGCCAGGATGATTTTCGAACGGCGCGATGTGCTCGCTACAACACTAGACTTAAGGAAAGTAATCGAAGAGGCAGTGCCGAGACGATTCTTGAAGAAGAATCTGCACAAAGTATTTCAATCTCTAAGGATATGGATAAATGATGAATTAGAAAAACTGAAGGGAGGTTTGGCCATTGCGTTTCATTCACTGGACAATGAGGGCCGGATCCTGGTGATATCATACCATTCGGGCGAAGACCGAATCGTAAAGCGATTTTTCCGTGCCTTGAAGGATAAGCATCGCTTGCGAATTCTGAACAAGAAGGTGATCAAACCCAGCGCCAGCGAAATCGATAAGAATCCAAGCGCACGCAGTGCGCGTCTACGGGTAATTGAGCGATGCGTATCCTGATGATCTTTGTGGCTATTATCGTGTACTTGTTTCTGCTCGTTTTCATTGAGAGTGAACTGGTCAAGATCGAGGTACGTAATGAAGATCTGAGAAACAATGTGGTTGAACAAAGGAACCATAAGAAACAACTGGAATCCGATTTGCTTGATGTTGCCAATCTGGCAAATATCGAGACGGCGGCAAAAGCAATGGGCTATTTTTTTCCCGAGCAGAATGATATCCTTGGAGTAGTCGAGTGATTCGAACCAAGGTCCTCAATTTTCTGCTTCTCTTCATTTCGGTGGTTTTCTTTTCTTATCTATTCTACATTCAATTTTTCAAACATCAGTATTATGAAAAAAGAGCCAGGCAACAGCACGAGAAGAAGTTCGTGCTGTTCGGATCAAGAGGTAACATATACGATCGTAATGGCATTCCCATTGCCATGTCCGAACAGTGCTTTTCTATTTTCTGCACGCCACGTTATGCTGGTGATGTGAATCGGCTGGCCCGTGAAATCGCGAGAATCTCAGGTGGATCGAGAGACCGGCTCAGGAATCTGATCAACAGCAGGGAATTCTTTTGGGTCGAAATGAAGGTGGACCGGAAACAAAGAGAGCGTTATCTTGCGATTGACGATCCGAGTATCGGATTTACCCATGATCTGAATCGCCGCTATAACATGCCAGAAATTTTCGCCAGCCTGATCGGCAAATGCGGTTCTGACAATCGAGGCATTGAAGGTCTAGAACTGCAATTTGACGACAATCTCAGTGGTGAGTCCGGTTTTGCCGTCTACCAAAAGGATCCAACCGGAGGCATTTTTCCCTATCACAATCATCCTGAAAAAGAACCGCAATCGGGTAGTAATGTGTACCTGACGATTGACCTGCAGTTACAGGCGATTCTTCATGATAAATTGAGGGATTGTTTGCAGAGGGAAAAGGCGCAATCGGCAGCGGGCGTCATTGTTGAACCCGCGACAGGAAACATTCTGGCTATGGTCAATGTTGGATCCAACGGTGACCGGCGGAATCGCATTATTTGTGATGAGTTCGAACCCGGCTCAACCTTTAAGTTGATGCCGCTTACCTTTGCCATGCAAAATGGCGCACTCGAGACTGACATCATAGATACGGAGACCGGAAAGATCAGGGTCCGCGGCCATCTGATAAACGATTACCGAGATTACGGTATTGTGACATTGAAACAAGCGATTGCACATTCGAGCAATGTGGCAATGGTCAAGTTGTCAAGGAAGTTTGACCGCGAGGGATTTCGCCTTATGGTGCGGGATTTTGGTTTCGGGGAAATGACTGGAATAGAATTTCCGGGTGAGACCCGCGGCAGAGTACCCGATGCCAAGAGAATTAATGATGTTGAGTTTGCGACGTTTGTCTTCGGACAAGGGCTCACCGTCAATTTATTACAGTTAGTTATGGCGTATCAAGCAATCGCCAATGACGGAGTGCTCTGCAAGCCGACAGTACTACAAGAGATAAGAGATAGAGGTAAGACCATTCATGAAGCGAATCCGCTTCGGATAAGGCGCATTGTCGACGCATCAACCGCACGCCGGGTTACTGAGATATTATGTTCAGTTGTCGAAGAAGGAAGCGGTACGGCCGCTGCCTTCAACGGCATCAAGATTGCTGGTAAGACGGGAACCGCGCAGAAAGTTGTGAATGGCAAGTACTCAAACAGTTCGATTATCGCCACCTTTGTTGGATATTTCCCGGCTGAAGAACCAGATTACTTGATCATGCTCATGATCGATGAACCAAAGAGCGGATATTGGGCGAGTACGATTGTTGCCCCTGTTTTCCGAGACGTTGCTCAGAGCGTGTATCAGATGAGCTCTCATCACTATGCAGCTAAATGAATTGATTACTGGAATTACGGCACAATGTTATAACATGAAGGACGTTGAGATCAGCTCGATTGAATTTGATTCACTTAAGGTAAAGCCTGGGGCTTTGTACGTTGCGATGAAGGGCGCCAAGTATGACGGGCACGTTTACATTGGAGATGTGGAAAAAGAAGGGGCAGTGGCGGTTATAACACAGAAGCAAATTAATACCGAACTGCCTCAGGTTGTAGTCAAGGACACCCGTGTAATATTGGGGGTTCTGGCGAAACGATTCTATGGTGATTTCAGTGATTTGATCAAGGTCGGCGTCACCGGTACCAACGGCAAGACAACCACGGCTTTTCTTATCCACTCGATTCTTTCTCACGCCGGCAAGAATCCTGGATTAATAGGAACCGTATATTATCTCAGTAGGACAAAGAGCAAGGCAGGACGTACAACACCGGAGATCTTGGATACCCTCCGGCTATTCAAGAAATTCACGGATGAGAACATTGACTCGGTGGTGATGGAGGTGTCTTCGCACGCCCTGAAGCTGAAACGTGTAGAAGACATTGACTTCGATGCGGCGGTTTTCACAAACCTCTCTCAAGATCATTTAGATTTTCACGAAACAATGGAAGAATATAAGAACGCGAAGCTGCATTTGTTTTCGCTCCTTAAACCAAGTGGTTGGGCCGTGTACAATAATGACGACGCGGTTAGTGAGGAAATCACGAAGCTCAGATTAACTAACAGCATATCCTTTGGCACAGCGAGGGACAGTGATATTTGGGCGCAACTAATAGATGATTCATTGGATGGTTTGAAGCTGGTAATACATTGTGCGGAACAACGCTATGACATCGAGTCCTCGCTGATCGGTGCGTTTAATCTCTATAACATCCTGGCCGCATTTGCATCGGCGATTGCATTAGATATTGATGTGAAAAGCATCATCAGAGGCATCGAGGCATTAAGTGCGGTACGGGGACGTATGGAACGTGTGGCGGATAATGTATTCGTGGATTTTGCCCATACGCCATCGGCGATTGAGAATATTCTTAGGTCATCGCGAAAATATGTTCGTGGAAAATTGATTCTCGTTTTTGGCTGTGGTGGAGACCGCGACAGCCAAAAGCGTCCCCGGATGGGCGCTATTGCCACTAGGTTGGCTGATTTAGCAGTGATCACTTCAGATAACCCGCGTAGCGAACCGCCGCTTAAGATCATTGGAGACATCAAGAAGGGCGTTGTCCGTGACAACTACGAAATTATCACCGATCGCAGGGAGGCGATCGAGTACGCGATCTCTGTAAA
>JBAUFP010000221.1:0-3513 GCA_049679205.1 bacterium
CTCTTTGTGTTCGTTTCAGAGCCAGCATTTAGCCGTACAAAGTAAATCCCCGCGGGTAGTTGTCTGCCTCCGGCATCGGTAGCGTGCCAGAAAAACTGGTGTTGACCGCTCGTTTCCAGTTGATCAATTGGCGTGGCAACTAAACGGCCATCGACTGAGTATATTTCGACTCGAACATGAGCAGATCTCTCCAACGAGTATGAGACTTGAGCCGTGCGCGTAATTGGATTGGGAGTTAAATAGGGTCCGTTGATCGTCATCAATTCTTGTTCGTTCTCAGCGATACCCGTAAGGGATGCGTTTTCATAATACTGAATATAGCCGTCAAAACCACTTATCAGTAAATCAAGATCACCATCTCCGGTCCAGTCCACGAAATGGATCCGGGAGCCTGTACCAGCATCAACGGGCAGACCATTTTGGGTCTTTAATGTATCATAAGTAGCAGCAAAGACCGGCGCCGCGTTTGTGCCGATATTTTTGTAGAAATACACGCGTCCGTCATCACAGCCGGCGATCAAGTCTTTTAAACCGTCCGTGTCAAGATCGTAAACAACTGGATTAATGCGGTATTTGTAGAGTTGTCCAGAACCAGCAAAGACAACCGAGTAATTACCGAAGACAGGTGCGGAGTTTGTTCCCTGATTTATGTAGATCCTGACATTGCCCGTGTTGGGTGATGTTGGCGATTGCTCGCCAACAATGAGATCCTTGTTTCCGTCCTCATCCCAGTCGACAACAAAGGGAAAGCTGTTCGCGTTCACCAGAATGCTGGAACCGCTCGCCTGAATATGGCCGGCATTTGTTAGGCCGCTCCCCGACTCTAGAAAGAGGGTTAAATACCCGGTCCGGTCGCCCGCAACAATGTCGCGCTGGCCGTCTTCGTCCCAGTCGCAGACCGCGACTGTAGAACCCTGGCATCAGCCATAGGGTAAGACGATAAACGAGCCGCCGGCCAGGAGATAGGAAAAACCGCTGAAAACAGGATCATTATTTTCACCGATATTCTCGTAGTAGCGAATATTGCCATTTGTAAACTGCCCGGTAATCAGGTCTTTTTCCCCGTCCCCATTCCAATCATACATAAAGGGTGAACCAAAATAGCCTACGTCGATAGCAAATGCCCCATCATAAACGAATTGTCCGGGCTCAAATTCCGGTGCTTGGCCATGTACTGACAGAAGCAAGCCGCTGAATAAGATAAAGGCTAGGAATTTCTTCATAAACCTCCTTTCCACGTGCCAGATTATAATATTGTAAAACTGTATGTCAATTAGTGATTGTCAAAAAGACGTATTCGGGACGGCGAGAGTAACGCGCTTATTGTCCAATCTGCTCTAAAAGTACGTCGATCGCCTTACTCAACTGCGGGTCATTGCTCGAACCATCGGCTTCGGGTGCGTTTTCAACATAGATATCAGGCTCAACCGGTGTGTTTTCAAGGTTTACGCCGTTTAGCAGGTACCAGCCAGTGCCTGGTACTCGAAAGTTCGTCCCGTCATGGAGTTTGATATCGACCGTACCAATAACCGCACCAAATGTCGGCGTGCCGACGAGTTTGCCTAATTCCAATGCTTTGAACGCCGCGGGAAAGATTTCAGCGTTACTGTAGCAATGTTCATTTATCAGGACAACGGTTGGTTTGTTCCACTTGAATAACGAGCTATATGTTTTCTGCCCGTCTCTTTCTATTGAATAAGCATAGGCAGTTCTGCGCAGGATATCGAGAATTGCATCATGAATATTCCCGCCACCATTGTATCTAATATCGATGATCAAACCTTCTTTATCCATTTCCTCATACAGGTCCTTCTCGAATTGCCGTAGATTTGGTTCGTACATCGACTCAATGTAGAGATAGCCAATGCGGCGATTGCTCTTGTCATAAGCATATTCTTCGTTAGCCTTAACCCAATTTTCCTTGACCGTACTGAGAATGCTGAGGGGTGGTACAAGAGACAACTTAACTTCGCGTGTTTTATTCCTGTTGCTTATGGTGAGCATAACGTCTCGGTTGGCCATGTTGCGCAGCATTGAATATGAATTAATACCCGATTCTATCTTCTCGTCGTTGATATGGGTGATTATCTCGCCCGGTTTGATTGCCGCTTTAAGCCCGGCGGCCGGCGTGTTAGGAATCACTTCTTTGACTTTGATGCCCGCGTCCTTATGTGACGGGTCAGATATTATGCCGATTAGACCGGTTGTCTCGCCACCCGGTTCGATCTTCGAAATGCCAAGATGCGACGAGTTGAGTTCACCCATCATCATTCTTACTACATCGTGAAAATCACGCCGTTGACGCGTGTGTATTGCCCAATCTCCATACTTGTCATACATTGCTCGCCAGTGGACACCGTGGAAATCACTATCATAAAAACCATCAAACAGTGTCCACCAGGCTTCATCAAATACCTGCCTGCGTTCAGCAACTTTGTCGATTCCTATTTGCACACTGAAACTGAGTGGTTGTGATTGTGCAGAGGCGATATCGGCCACGAATATCTGCCCGGTTCTTGATAGATAGTGTATCTTCTTCCGATCACGCGCAACCGAGAACATGATCGGATTGACACTCGTCTTCGTGACTCTTTTCAGCTCCTTGCCGAGCCAGTCGACGGTCCAGATATCTTCGCTGGCGTGGTTGTCCGAGTGCATGGCGAATTGTCTGCCATCCGGAGATTGTGCGACGCGGTTATATCCGCCGCGCACCTGAGTGACGGTGTGAATTCGGTCGCCAATATCCACAAAATCGACGAAAACATTCGCCGCCACTTCGATCGTGTCAGAATCTTTTTTCTCCCAGTATTCTCTATCTCTTTCCTCATCTTCCTTGAGCAGGAACACGTATTTCATCCAGAGGTTGCCGATCGCATCGCGTGAAGCAAAGGCGATTCTCCGCCCATCCTGACTCCACATTGGCTGGTAATCATCATTGGGGTGATTTGAAACATTGACCGGTTCTCCACTGCCATCCGCGGGAACAATGAAGATATCTTCACGCCAGCCGAGTGTCGTGCGGCTGAAGGTAATCCACTTGCTGTCCGGCGACCAGTCAATCCATAATACGTCGTTATCCGGGCATAGTTTCTTGCTTTGCGTGCCGTCCGTGCGCATTACATGCAGTTCGCCGTGATTCTTAAAATAAGCGATCATCTCTCCGTCGGGAGAAAATTCCGGTCTATATTCTGTGTTTTCAGTGTTTAACACTTTCTGTGTTTTGAAAACGAGGTCGTCGTAGAACTTCTTCTCTTTTTTTGGCTCTATCGTGTAGATATCCATATCACCATCTTCCATTGACGAATAAATCAGCATCTCTTTTTCTGGGTGCCATGCTACACTCTTTTCTGTATAGGGCGTCTTTGTGAGCTGCAGGACCTTTTCCGGCATACCGTCTTTCAGCTGCATTACGAATATGTCACCATGCACGACAAATGCCAATTCCTTTTCAGTTGGAGAAAGTGCAAACTCCGAGGCATCCGACGTGAAGGTTTTAAAAGCAAAGGGTTCTTC
>JBAUFP010000222.1:0-4193 GCA_049679205.1 bacterium
AAATCCGCGGCCAGCATGGCGAAACCACCATCACCACACACGCAGATTACCTGCTTGTCTGGATAATCCAGCTTCGCAGACAAAGCGGCGGGCAGGCCAAACCCCATACTTGCTATGTTGGCACTCAAGAATATGCGTTGCCCTTCGCATACGAATTTCTTGAAAAACCAGTAGGTATGATCACCAACGTCTACGCAGATTATTGCATCATCTGATACATTTCTCTTTAATGCCTGGATCACATAACCCGGGCTGATCGGTTCTGATAGATCTTCTGCATCCTTTTTGAGTTCATCGAAATGAGATTTTTTCATCTCTCGAATATTATCCCAGAATTCTTTGTCCGGTTTTCTTCCCTTGACCTTGGTGATCAAGTTTTCCATTACAATGCCGGCATCACCATGAATGCCAACATTGACATCAAATGTTCTTCCGATGCGTGTCGTATCCCAATCAACCTGTATCATTTTTACACCAGTTGGCACAAGATTCGCGTGCCGGAAACCAGTACCGATAATCAGCACAAGATCAGCAGATCGTATGCTTTTCGCCGCGTGTTTTGAACCCAGTGATCCAAGCACGCCCAGACTGTATTCATGTACTTCAGGAATAACGCCTTTTGCTCGGGACGTGGTCGCGGCCGGCGCGTTAATCCTCTCGGCGAGCTTCAGCAATAAATCACCAAAATGTCGCGTGCCCCAGCCCGCAATAATAGCCGGTCGCTTGCAGTCGTTTATTAAAGATACCGCTCGATCAATAGTCTCCTCTTTTGGCCCGGATGTCTTCTTGACTAATCTCATGTCTGGCGAGAAAATCGGTTGGTCGAGTTTTTCAACGAGAACATCGGTCGGCATACTCAAAGCAGCGACTCCCGGATTATTGTACGCATGTTTTAAAGCCATGGTAATCAGCTTCAAAGCCTGATTAGATCGCGCAATCGTTTCAGCAAAATCTACGAACGGATGGAACAACTCCAGTTCATCGATTTCCTGGAACGCCTCACTGCCCAGGTAGACCTCAGGGATTTGACCCAACAATGCGAGAACCGGACTACGGTCCTCTGCCGCATCCATCAGCCCCGTGACGAGATTTGTACAGCCTGGCCCGGCAATCGATATGCAGACTCCGATGTTGTCACTCATCTTGCCATGAGCGCAGGCCATGAATGCCGCGGTTTCTTCGTGCCGCGTCAAAACAAATCTGATCTTTCGGCTCTTCCTTACTGCCTCGATCAGAGGTAAGTTGGAATCACCCGGGATACCATAAATGTGCTTAACGCCGAACGAAATGAGTTGTTCGATGATTTTATCGGCAACGGTTGAGGAAATCTCGGTGTCGCCTTTTAATATGCCTTCAGGGACAAACGCAGATTTAGGTGCACCGCAATTGGGGCACGTATAAGAATCCGGCTCCTCTGAGAATCTCTTCCCTTCCTTTTTCTCATCATACACCCAATTGCATACGGTACACCTAAATCTCATTGGTTTGTCACCCCTGCCAGTATATGCTACATACCTGCTTGTTCTTTTTCAGAACCTTTGGTGCAGTAGTATGAATGTTTCAGATCCATCTTTGAATATACTGGGCAGTTCTTGCATATGCATCCTTTTTCTTCTGTGATGCACTTACTCTTTCCTATTGTCGGGAAGCAGAAACCACCCTTTTCATCACATGCCACCCAACTAGGACAACTACCGCAGACGCACATCGACAACACCATCTTCTTCTTTTCTTCCATTTCTTCCGGAGTCATCATGAACACCTCCTCTTTTTAGTATACAGCAGAAGGCTGATCATGTCAATGAATCCCAATGCAACTTGACTATCTGCTTAATAATTCTATAATTAAGATAAAGTGAGTGCAAATCGAATATTAGATCACGTATGCAACATTGCAGAAATTTTTAGGGGGATTAATGGCGAAATATAGGTGTAATGTGTGCAACGTTTTTGAATATGATGATACGAGGGGTGATTCGCCCACCAATATCAAACCGGGCACCAAGCCGGCGGATTTCCCGGACTCCTGGCGGTGTCCGATCTGTGATTCAGATAAAACACATTTGAACCCTATAAAAGAAATGACGAAATTATCGACAACTGAACAGACAATTAAGTGCCCGGTGTGTAAGACCGAACACAAAATATCTATCACGCACCTTGAAAAGGCAGACATCAGAGGCTACTTAGGAGAATGGACCCGGGAATCAGATGAACTAGAGCAACATATGGCAGATATTCACAGGATTGCCACCACCCGAGAGAGCATAATCGAGCCGATGCGGACTCTGAAAGATACAATATCCTGGGACGATATACTTATTAAAGGCGCACAACTTGCCAAATTCCCATTAAACAATGATGAACCGGTGAGCACAAAGACCGTGATTGGTCCAAGGGCAAGATATCCTCTCGTAATCGAGACACCGATCTACGTAACGCATATGTCATTCGGCGCACTATCGCGGGAAGTAAAAATCGCTCTGGCAAAAGGCTGTGCTGCGGTTAAGACTGCAATGTGTTCTGGAGAAGGGGGCCTTTTAAAGGAATCAAAAGAGGCCGCTTACAAGTACATTTTTGAATATGTACCTAATGAATACAGTGTAAGCGACGAAAACCTCAAGGCAGCGGATGCGATCGAAATAAAGATCGGCCAATCAGTAAAGCCCGGCATGGGTGGACATCTGCCAGCTGAAAAAGTTACCTCACAAATTGCAGAAATACGGGGATTCCCAGAAGGTACTGATATTATCAGCCCGGCCCGATTCGCCGACATCAATAGCAGGGAAGATTTGAAAAAGAAGATAACTCGGTTAAGAGACAAATCGTGTGGTAAACCAATTGGCATAAAAATAGCGGCTGGCAATATCGAAGACGATTTGGAAGTAGCACTTCACGCGGAACCCGATTTCATCACGATTGATGGTCGACCCGGGGCAACTGCAGCCGCACCAAAATTCGTTAAAAACGCCTCCTCTGTCCCCACGATATTCGCACTTTACCGGGCAAGGAAGTTCTTCGACAAAAAAGGAATCAGAGATGTATCCCTTGTGATCACCGGTGGGTTGAGAATCTCTTCTGACTTTGCCAAGGCGCTCGCTCTGGGTGCGAATGCGATTGCCATTGGTACTGCTGCGCTCATGGCGTGCGCGTGTCAGCAGTATCGTATCTGTAACACGGGCCGTTGTCCGGTAGGAGTAACCACTCAAAACCATGAATTGCGGTCACGACTGAAAATTGATATTTCGGCGAAACAACTTGAGAATTTTCTGATGATTTCAACCGATGAATTGAAGGATTTCGCCCGATTGACCGGCAATAAGGACGTCCATGATCTGAGCATTAGTGACCTATGTACAACAAACTCAGAAATTTCTGATCATACTGATGTAGAGCACGTATAGTTAAATAGCGGGAACAGGCATACACTCTCCGAAAAATGATCCATGATACAAGATTCATGATCCAAGATAAAAGGATTAGTCAAGAACTGCGGCAGCAATTCCCTCGTTGGCATTTCTGTAATCTCAGTTTTCATCACCGTAATCGATAGGCGAATCCTAAAAGTATATGACTGTTCCCTACAGGGGGAACTACAGCGAAAAGCCAAAAGACCAGCGAGGTTGCCATGGCTCGTCTTCGACGTATGCATAAAGCGGCAGATTGACTGATATGCTGAAACCGTTTAAGGGAAGTGAAACAAAAGTTTCTGCACCAATCACCAGACGTACTCCGACATCGAAGGCGAATCTGTCGTAATAACCTATATCCGTAAAAAATCTGATTAATGAACGTGTTGGAAACTCAAGATTGAGCACGTACATTTGATCGGATTTGATATGTAAGGTCTGATATCCGCGCATATTACCATAACCCGGGATATGAATACGCTCCTGAGGTGAGTATGTTCCTGCCTGGCCAAACAGGAGACTTGCAAGCAGAGTGGTACGCAACGCACCACTCAAAAATAGCATCTCGTGTGCCGGTGCCTCCCCAAATATTTTACCAACAAAGAAGCGCGTTTTAAAAGGTACTACAAATGCAAATGACCGTTGCGCTTCAATGGTCATCTTGAGATATTCCCATTCGCTGCCCAGTACATGATGAGCCAAGGACAATCCGACCCCAACACTCAAATCTGAATGCCTGAACTTCATATCATTTTCGAAAACTACATTTCGACCCAGATCCCA
>JBAUFP010000223.1:0-2587 GCA_049679205.1 bacterium
GTACATGGGACTGGCTTTTGATGCGCCCGGCGAAACCTTTCGGGACAAGGCTTACAAAGAATACAAGGCGACCCGGCCCCCACCGCCACCGGACATTCCCTTTCAAATAGAGAAGGTAAAGGAGATATCCGAATGTATGGGTATACCACAATTTGAGATCATAGGTTACGAAGCCGACGACATACTCGCAACCCTTGCCGTCAAGCTAAAGGAACATGGTGATGTCTATATTGCCACATCAGACAAGGACTTGCTGCAAATGGTCGGTGAAAATATCTATGTATACGATGCCTACCGGGATGAGATACTGGACCGGGATAAGGTCACTGCAAAATTCGGTGTAACCCCTGAACAGGTACCGACTTACCTGGCATTGATCGGCGACACGATCGATAATGTCCCCGGAGTCCCGGGCATCGGCCCCAAGCGTGCGGTCGAGATTATAAAGAAATTCAAAACCTTTGATGAAGCCCTGAAGAATGATGCGCGTTTACAACCACATCGAGAAACTGCCCTGTTGTCCAGGGAATTAATAAAGCTCAAAACCGATGTGCCCTTGGACATAAACCTCGAAGCGTTGCGTATCACCGAACCAGATATGGATAAATTAATGCCTATTCTCATCGATCTCGAATTCCATTCACACATAAGAGAATTCTCAAAGACAAAGCGCGCCCAGTTTAATATTCAAGATTTCAAAGATGAAAGTGTGTTCGCCAGTACTAACACGCTGGGTCTTGCTCTGGAAGATGATCACATATATCTTAGCGGTAACAATAACAATGTATACCGTGCATCCTTAAAACAGGCCGCCACCATCTTAATCGCCAAAAATACCATTAAGGTAGGTTATGATCTAAAGAATATCATGCATGCGCTTGAAATAGAAGAACCGCTTTTTGACCTGCAGATCGTATCCTGGCTGCTCGAACCCAACCGCCGGGTCTATTCTTTCGAAGATTTGTGCCTTCACAACCTCAACATCTACCCAGAGAAGACACCCGAGGCATTCGCCTCATTCAGCCAGCAGTTGTATCCAATACTAAGAAAGAAATTGGCCGAGCAAGAAATGCTCGATCTGTACAATGATATCGAAGCGCCGCTCATCCAGGTCCTGGCTAATATGGAAAAACGTGGTGTCGGGCTTGATGTTATTTATCTGCAGGAACTTGATGTTGAGGTCGAAGGGCAACTGCGTGAATCGGAGAATAACATCTACAAAATTGTCGGGCACGGGTTCAATATCAATTCGCCCAAACAACTCTCCCGGGTTCTTTTTGAGGAACTAAACCTGAAGCCGACCAAACGCGGAAAGACCCACTACTCAACCAACTTCGAAGTACTCACCCAGCTCAGCCTTAGCCACCCAGTGCCTAAAGAGATCCTCAAATTCCGCGAACTCTCCAAAATAAAGTCGACCTACCTTGAACCGCTGGTCATGCTCAGCAAAGAGGGCCGAATCCATACCACGTTCAATCAGGCAAATACCGCAACCGGTCGTCTCTCTTCTTCTAATCCTAATATCCAAAGCATCCCCATAAGAAGTGACCTGGGCAGGAAAATCCGTAAAGGTTTTGTCGCAAAAGACGGGTATAAGATAATCTCGGCTGATTACTCGCAGATCGAACTCAGGCTGCTCGCACATTTCACTAATGACAAAAATCTTATCCAAGCATTTGCCCAGGGCCAGGACATACACCGGCATACGGCAAGTGTCGTATTCAACCGTGCCGAAGAGGACGTTGACGACAAGCAGCGCAGAATGGCCAAAGTAGTCAACTACGGGCTCATCTACGGCATGAGTGACTACGGACTCGCCCAGCGGTTCGATATTGCCCACGAAGAGGCGGCACAATTCATCCAATCCTACTACGACCTCTACCCACAAGTTGCCGCCTGGCGTGAGGAGGCAGTTAGGTCGGCCGAGGAAAAAGGCTACGCCGAAACCCTATTTAAGCGCCGCCGGCCATTGCCCGATCTGCACGCGCGGAATCACGCATTGCGTGAGTTTTCCAAGCGCGCTGCAATCAACACGCCAATCCAGGGTACGGCCGCCGACCTCATCAAGCTCGCGATGGTCGATGTCGAGGAGAGACTGGCCGCGGCCGGTTTCCGGAGCGGGCTGCTGCTTTCAATACATGACGAACTGCTCTTTGAGATCGACGATAACCGGGTCGATGAGGCCCAGACAATCATCAAAAGAAGCATGGAAAACGCCATAAAGATCAACGTGCCCATTGAGGTGTCAATCGGCATTGGGCAGAACTGGGGTGAAGCACACTAGCGCACCTACGGGTGCAAATCCCAAATCACAATATACAAACATCAAATAATAACCAAATTCCAATGATCCAAGCGGGATGGATCGGTAACGTCCAACGGTAACGAAGCCCGAGAACCTGTGGATAAATACCAAACATCAAATTACAAATAACAAAAAAGCTCCAAATTCCAACACCGAAATCCGAATTTCAAAATTCTAATGACCAAAACAAAAAAACCTGCTGGAAATATCTGATAAAACATCCCCTAACTGTGCCAAAAAGCCAACCCCCGTCCCCTCTAATTGTCTAACCGACCATATAGC
>JBAUFP010000224.1:0-2325 GCA_049679205.1 bacterium
GCCCTGGACTATTACGAAATCAGGGTTGTAATCTTTGTATTGCATCTGGAGATAAATCATCAAATGCGCCAACCTCTCATTGAGTGAATGGTAGTCCGATGGCCTTATGCTGTGGTGGTATTGCAAATCGAATATATCTAATGCTTGTTGGGTTAATTCCTGCTGTTGATTAGTGTTGACAATGACGACTTCAGCCCCAACCTCTCTCAGCGCAAAATACACCGGGGCAAGTTTGATCACCTCTGGACGAGTGCCAGCCACCAATAAAAACCTATCTCCAGGCATCGTTTACCTTCTCATTCAGCATCCGGTCCCACCAGGCATCACCATAGCGACCGCTCAAAACATCAGCCATGTTCTGTCCCGCTAACTGTTCCCGGTTGCTTGCGCTCATGTTCATGCGTCCCATGTCGTACCCGATATTCGTAACTTTCTTTACCCAGACCCGCTCATCAACCCACAGCGATCTTCCCTGTGTCCTGGCCTTGAAGCAGGTCTCTAAATCAATACCCCAGGCATACTTCAATTCGGGGTCAAATCTTCCGTTCTCATCGAACCAGTCAGCGCGCCAGAGTGAAGCGATGTTATCAATCATCCAGGTTCGTCTTATCGCTAACTTATGATCTCTGGCAATAAGATGTTTCCATGCGGTTGTACTATCCTCAGTCAATGCTGGATGAACGCCGACCGCATCAGTCTTATTCATAAGCCAGCTCACCATCGGAGCCAGCGGATCTCCCCTGAAATCCGTAAACTCCGCCGAAGTGATCAGGAACCAGTAAGCGAACCAATCTTCTCCTTGCCTGTCCGCTTCCTTAAGCCCTGCAAGCCAGCCGCCTGTCGTTTGTACATTTTCCAGTAGAAATACATTAGTATTCTCAGCTGGAGCGCACTGGTCGCTTCCGTTGTCGATCAAAAACAATTTATAAGGCCATTTGACATTATTCTTAACATGTTCAGCGAGAGCATCAGCCCTCTCTGGCATATTGAAATTGACGATGAAAATAGCGACTTTACGCCCCGCCATGACCTTTTGCCTCGATGAAACAGCGAATGCCCCAATATTCGTTACCGGCTACTTCGATCCTGCCTGCGACTACCCCGCCACGGATGTCCCATTTCAAAGACCCCTGGCCAATAGTGCCAACAGCGACCCTCAATGCAGTGTCCAGGTTATCAGACAGCTCGACAATTGTATTAAAATTCGTCGGTGCTGTTCCGAGCCCGGCTGGTTCGCAGGCTATAACAAAGGTACTGAAGAATGACGTATTACCGCCGTGGGAACCAAAAGTAAGCGGATCCTGAGTGATCTGTACGCTCTCCGGGTATGAAGCAGGCAGATCGGCGTTATTGAGCGACGCGGGCGGCTCGGTATACTGTCGCGTTACACCTGTCACGGATAGCGTAGAAACAACGCTGGTTATAAATTCGGCGTGGGTGGTCACAGCCTGGGCCTCACATACGGGTTAAGTAGAATCTTCACATCTGCGGGTATTCCTTTGGGTATCTGGATTATCCCCGCATCAGGAATAGCGGTAACGTCAAAAACCTGAGAATCTCTTTGACGATATAGATAAGCCGCCCATCTAGCACAAGCCTGTACGATATCATCAGGCGCGCTTTCGCTGTATGCCCATCTTCCGGCGATTTCAATACCAGCCTCTGGATCGTCGGTGTAATCCCAATATTCATTGGATGAACTCAATATCTTGATCCCATAGTAGGGCGTGTTGTTGCGCGGCTTAGTGACATATTCGCTTGACAAGATAGTCCTCGGAGTTCCATCCGCATCTGTTTTTACTGTGGTTATCGTGTAAATATCCTCATCGAACAGGAGTACAAGCCCGTCTGTATCCACGCCCACGGTAAAGTAACGGGTAGCATCAGCCCCCGGATCTTCAAATGTGCGCCGGGTATGGCTGTCAATTGCCTTCTGAGCGCGGTCGACGAGGTCGCTGATCAGGGCATCATCACCCGCGCCCTCAATATCCAGATATTCTTTTACATCCGCGGTAGTACAGTAAGTCATATAAAAGCCCCTTTCGGCAGGGCGGGGAGGGGTCCGCCCTGCCGATCTAAAGGGAGGGTAGGGAGGAGCTAGATCCCAGTTAGTTTAGTGAATATACGGTCACTCTAAATGCCCGTAATCTTCGTAAACATATTCGGACGAAACACAACAAACGCCGCGCGCAATTCAGCCAGAATCGTTTGCATGTTTCTGATGAATTGGTCGTCGATGGTGCCAACCCTCACAGCGGATTGTTCGCGGTCGAACAGCGAGCAGCCCATCTGGAAGTCACCAGTCAGCCCGGTGTTCTCCGTCAA
>JBAUFP010000225.1:0-2474 GCA_049679205.1 bacterium
ACACAACTGCCTTGTCAACTCAATATTTTCGTTCCATTCCCAGGCAATGTATCTCTTAGGGTCTTTGACGCAACGGGAAGATTTATCAGCACGCTTATCCATGATCAAAAAAGTTCTGGCAATCACCTTATCAATTGGGATGGAATTGACCACAGAGGAAGAAAGGTTTCGGCTGGATCATATTATGTCGTTCTCGAAACAGACGGTGAACTAATACAGCAAAAAGCAGTGCTAGTAGAATAGGGGACGGTGCTTGACAATTTGACATTTTCAGTATAACTCCATAACTCATTATTGAACCAGTAGCTACGGGGATGTAATAATGCCAAGCACCATCCCTACTCCAATAAAGTCATTGCGAGGAAGTCTGTCGTAGCTTCAGCGAAGACGGACCACCGCGGCAATCTCCAAATTGTCCGACAAAGCACGTACTTGCGCTAATCTTCAGGTTCAATATAATACAAAAGAACAATAATCGGCAGGCATTGTATGACAAAACCAAAAAAGGACAACACTACACCCGCACAGCCATCGTCCACGTACAATCATTACTCATATGTCAGATGGTTGGCACTGGCAATTGCCGTCCTTTATTTTCTGCCGGCACTTGGCATAATCAGCAAAACGTCATTCTGGGCGTTCTCAGTGAACACCTATTGGCCGACGGCACTAATGATTGCACACATAACCCTTATCACAAGCGGGTGTCTATTGTTGTTTAAACCAGACTTGCTTCGTTTTACAGACAAAGTATCTACGAAATTCTATTATGCATTTTTCGCTTGCGTCCTAATCATCTTTGCCGTTGTCTTACGCGAAAAAGTGCCTTTTTACGGCGATGGATATTTCTTCCAGAAAGATATCATCACCAATCTACCAATTAAATATGCCGAAGTATTAACCATGTTGATCTACCGCGCGGTCTACATTGCACTGCCCGAGTCATCTAGGACCGGCGCTGCTGCGTATCAATTAGTCAATACCCTCTGCGTTGTTCCTGCGGTTATAACGCTCTTGTTTCTTGCGCGAAACACTAGACGTGAGTACTTGCCATTTATCCTCTTCACGTTTCTCGGCTTGGGCGCCAATGTACTGTTCTTTGGCCATGTGGAAAATTATACACCAGTTTATGTCGCTATGCTTTTGTACTTGTACGTTAGTACCAGGCCAAAAACAAACATCGCCCTATTGGCATTCCTACTAGGGATTTCAATATGCTTGCACCTTTTGGCGTTGTGTCTAATCCCCTCCTTTCTCTACATCCTATGGAAATCGCGCACTAGTATGCCAAAGTGGCGTCTTCTCCTTTTTTCTGTAACCCTCTTTCTGCTACCGTTTGTTATCACGATGTTGTTCAGCGCTGTTGCCAGGATGACACCCAGCCAGCTCTACAAGGAAATCGCCACATCAATCACGACCCTGCCCGAGCATACCGGACAAAACTATTTTGCATCGATCATAAATGTCCATCACTGGCTAGATATTCTAAACCTTCTATTTCTTGGTCTACCTATATTCCCAATAGTTGCCCTGCTCGTCTTCACGAACGGGAAAAATCGAGCTGCAGGGCATAGTCAAGATCTACAGATTATTCTCGTTCTGGGTGTTCCCTTCATACTCTTCATTATGTTCTTCAACACACCACTCGGACTAGCGCGCGACTGGGATATCGGCGTAACCGCACTTGTCTGGCGGGTGGCAGCGATCATTTTTCTGGCCAAACAAAGGGCACCCAAAATTCGTATTGAACCTTCACTTCTCACTTCTCTTGGACTGCTCGCTTTTTTAATCTCGCTCCCTTGGCTCGCGATACACCATTTTCCGCAACTCGGCGTTAAACGGTTTCACGATATCCTCGGCGCCCGGCCAGCACTTTCCGGCACTGCATATGGTTACGAGATCTTGGGACGGTACTATCATGACACGGAAGACTATCGAAATTCAGTCAAAAGTTACGAAAATGCATCCCGGTATGACCCGCAAAACTGGCGCAGGTACTATAGTGTCGCAATGGAATACCTAAACCTCAGAGAACCTGCCCCCGCTCTATCAAACTTGCTCAAATCACATGAGATAAATCCAAATGAACTTATGGTGCTGAATGAATTAGGCATGCTTTATCACAATGTCGGCCAAGATGATTCAGCGCTCATGATGTTTCAGCAAATCTACCAACAGGATTCGATTGAAATTGCCAACCGACATAATCTGGGCTGTGCATATTACTGGGCCGGTCAATACAAGGCCGCTCTAGATGTCTTCACCGGGATTCTTAAGGATTACCCGGATCACTTTCATGCCACACTCGGACTTGTGGACGTTATGATCGCCACGGGTGATTTGAAACAGGCAGAGCGGCTTATCGAACGTTTAGAATCACGCTATGGCAAGAATCAGACAACACAGCAATACCGCAAGATCTTAAAGTAAGCAAAATGACACGCTAAATATGTAGTTATTTTGCGTTCATACCC
>JBAUFP010000226.1:0-4091 GCA_049679205.1 bacterium
GAAGACACCGAACGGTTGATGCGTGAGGCGGTAAAGAACGGAATGGTCAGCAGGCTGAGCGGTCAGCGTATTCTCAATGAACTACAGCTAATATTCGAGGAAGACACTTTTCAACATACGGTTGAAGACTTGGCAAACTACGAGATTTTCCAGGTCAAGCGTAGCGAACTGAAGATGCTCCCCTCTTCTAACCGTCATGCCTTCTACTTCCTTGTTTCCAGGTTACCTAATAATATAATACCGCTTACAAAAGATGTAAAGGCAATAGTCGGAGATTTCCGCAATATTACCGACATAATTTCTCAGTTACAAAAAACCAATAAGAAAAGCAAGATCTATAGTTTACTGTCGCCTATTGCTACGGCAGTAACCGAAGCGATCCCCTCCATAAAACCGGATTTGAAAGACAAAGTCATGACCTTCCATTACCTGCAGAAAACGAAACCTCTTGTTTCTGCCAAGGACCTGCAGAAGTATGGCATTGGACCCGCAAAGCACTATACGAAACTGCTGAATAAGATCTTTGCACTGCAACTCGACAAGGTATTGCACAGCAGAAAACAGGCACTTGAGTATCTAAAAACACAGAAGAAGAAATGACCAACTTGCTCGGTTACGTGCTGTCTCTACCAGCAATCCTGATCGTGATTACAATACATGAGTATTTTCACGGCTACGTGGCATTCCGGCTGGGTGATCCAACTGCGAAATTCGCCGGCCGCCTCACTTTCAACCCAATAAAACACATCGATATCTTCGGATTTATTGCATTTCTGCTTTTCAGATTCGGTTGGGCAAAACCAGTACCCGTCAATCCTTACAATTTCCGTGATGTCCGAAAAGGGATGCTGTACACTTCGCTTGCTGGTCCCTTATCCAATCTGCTGTTTGCTATACCGCTGGGCCTGCTAATACGGTTCTTCCCTGATTTGTTACACAACAATGTATTTTTACCGATCGGCGGTATCATAGGTTTTGGCTTGTTCTATAGTCTGATCCTCGCCGCCTTCAATCTGATACCGATACCGCCCTTGGACGGCTCACAGGCGCTCTTCAGCGTGCTGCCGGCAAGATACGCGCCCCTTCAATACTGGCTAGAGCGGTACGGATTCATGTTGCTCATCGGTCTGATCTTCTTTGACCGGATAACGGGTATTCCAATTCTGTGGGGGTGGATCGGGCCTTTTGTAACATTTTTCGGTCAATTGTTTGCCGGAACGCCTGGGTTCTGGGCCTTCATACAGAAATTCTGGATCTGATGGTACCCTCTATCCCCCATGAAAGCACAAAGCCAATAAGCTATGAGTAAACTGCTCAAGATCCTGATACCGATTGTCTCAATCATCGTCGTTCTGCTGATTGCCGGTTACTTCTTGTTAACATCATTCCTGACCCCGGCCCGCATCCAGAACCTTGCACAGAAAATGGCCACTGAAACCTTGCAGCGTCCAGTGGAGATCGGCCGAGTCGGCCTAAGCATTGGCTTCGGAATCGGCATCACAATCAGCGATATCTCAGTTGCTAATATTGAGGGCTTCAGACCCGGGCCAATGATGAAGATCAAGAAAACCACCCTGAAATTGCGGCTGTTACCTTTGCTAACACGAAGGGTCGTAATAAACAACATCGAACTCCAGAAACTACAAGCTAATATTGAGCAAAACGTAAATAAGGAAATGAACTTCGCCGGACTCGTACCCAAAGAAACCCAGGATGCGGGTTGGCGTGTCTCCATCTCCAATATCAGAATACGCGACAGTAAGATCGTTTACTGGAATGCACTCACCCGTACAGAGTATACGGTTACGGACATTGACCAGCTGATCAAATTCCACCGTAGTAGGATCGCCATCTCAGGAAAATTGACCGCCCGCATTCCCGAAGCCAAGAATATCCCCGGATTGGATGTGAGCATACGCAACGTCCTTGAATATGATACGCTGAGCAAAGATGTAGACATAAGGAATATTTCGGTCAGTACCAAAAGCATCAAACTGAAGGTCTCAGGGGTTGTGGAAAAAAGCTCGGTCTTGAGGCTCGATGGCAAGGTGAACCTCGATGATTTGTCCAAACTCACCAACCTCATCCCAACCAGCGCGCAGCCAGAAGACATGGGGGGAGCGATCAAAGGTGATTTCACAATCAATGGCACCGTAGAGAAACCAAAAATTGATGGGGTTTTCACACTGAGTAATGTAAGAGTGACCCCGAAAGGCATGGAACGCGGGATCGAGAGAACAAACGGGACACTTTCTTTTGGTCATGAGTCGATGGAGGATATTAGTATCCAGGGGAACATCGGTAACACGGAGTTCAGTATTACAGGAGCGATTTCTGATATTCTCAGCAAAAACCCTACTCTCGACATCAACGCTGGTCTTGAAGGAAATCTCAAGGATTTCCAGGGTATAACGAAAGCAATGAAGGATATCAGCCTGAGTGGATCCATCCAGTCGGAAATCAGGGTGCAGGGCACGACCCGTAGTCCAAAATATTCTGGTGAGGTAATAGTCAGTGAAGCCATGATCAATGGGATTGGTTTGGAACAACCGATAAGCAATGTGAATTTTAACGCTCGTCTGCATGGTAATACACTTAAAATACTCAGCTGTAAAGGTCGAATCGGGCGTTCGGATTTCTCATTCACTGGGCAGGTTTCAGATTTTAAGAAACCAGTTATCCGCCTCGATAATCGTTCTCGATACATTGATCTTGATGAACTCATACCTCACACGAAAAAAGGTGCGTCGACAGAGAGCAAGGCAGTACCACTGGAACTAAATGGAACTTTGAACATTACGCGGCTGACCGGAATGGATATGGAATTCAAGAACATAAATACGGGTTTCAAGTATGAGAATGGTATCATTGACATAAGAGATTGCCGGGCCCAGTCATTTGACGGTGATGTCTATCTAGATTTCTACTACGAAATTAATAGCCCTGAACCGTACAAATTATCCACTCGCATGCAATCTGTTGCTTCGCAAGAAATCCTGAAGCGCTTTTTGCGGTTTGACCGGGTACAAGGCAAGCTTAGTGGAAAAGCCGATTTTCGCGGCCGCGGATTGGATCAAAAATCAGTGGTTTCTAATCTAGACGCGACTGGCAACCTAAGCTTCAACGACGGGACGTTCAGCAATTTTCCGTTGTTAACAAAACTACTTGCCTGGTTAGGGTTGAAAGACTACAAGAACGTCCAATTTCACAGCATGCAGGGTACGTTCACAATAGCGAAGGGACAAGCGAGCATCAAGGACTGGACCCTCTCTTCACGAGCCGGCGACTTTCTCACCGAAGGTACGATCGGGCTTGATGGCAAACTCAACCTACAGGTTGCCGCGACCCTTTCTAAGAGCAATTCGGCCATTGTCAAGAAGTACCACGGTGACTGGCTTCTTTACGTAGACAAGAACGGCCAGGCCGTAGTCGATATGATCGTTACCGGCAAAACTGATGCACCGGCTTTTCGGCTGGATAATAACAAGATCAAGCAGCGGCTCACTGGCAAAGTGAAGGACGAGTTCGAGGAGAGGAAAAAGGAATTTGAAAAACAAATAAAAGACTGGCTGAAATGGAAATAATGTGTATACCGCGTAATGCCTGAACTCCCTGAAGTCGAAACCATCCGAAGAGAACTGCGGCCAAAGATACGGAACAAGAGAATTGTTGGTTGTAGGATACTGCGTCCTGATGTCATTGCCTACCCAAAACCAACCTCTTTTTGTGCGGAACTGGTCGGTGAAAAGATCACCGAGGTTACGAGACAAGCCAAATATCTTATTCTCGAATTAACCAATCACAAACGCCTCATTTTCCATCTCCGCCTCTCAGGCACTATGGTCCTTGCGCCGCTCAGAGCCGCACCGGATAAGTTTTCCCGGCTTGTTTTCAAACTGGAAGATCAGCAGCTATTTTTCAACGAGCCGCGCGTCTTAGGTCGCGCCTACCTCTTAAAGGGAGCCGAAAAACCCAATAACCTGAAAGGATTTTTTAACCTCGGTTATGAACCCATATCCGAGGATTTCAACGCGGTTTATCTCAGGCAGAAAATCAAGCACCGGAAAGCAAGGATAAAATCCTTACTCTTA
>JBAUFP010000227.1:0-7461 GCA_049679205.1 bacterium
GGATACACTGTAGTCTCATCGGGCAAAACCATGAGTTTTTCACGTATGCTGCGTAGAATTTCCTGCTCGTCGCCTCCTGGAAACATCGTGTTGCCCGGACCGTTTGGAAACAGTGTATCCCCGGAAAAAAGATTACCACCGACGAGAAAACAGCATCCACCCGGCGTGTGTCCCGGGGTATGGATGACTTTGAGTGTCTCTACCCCGAATTTGATAATTTGACCATCCATGAGTTTCATGTCAAAGCCGGCAACCCAATCGGAAGGATGTATTGCCGCATCTGCTCCCGTTACATCTTTCACTTGCTTAAGCGCCGTGATGTGATCAAAGTGGCGGTGTGTAGCAAGAATAATTTCAATCTGGAAATCCTGCACCGCGCTTGATATTTTCGCGGCTTCATCGCCCGGGTCAATGATTATCCCCTTGTTGTCCGATATTATAACATAACAATTGTTATCGAGCCCACCCACAACGATCCGTTTTATATCCATAATATTTCAACTACGTACGGAGTAAAAAATCATAGTGTTAAGGTTTAAGAAAATCGCAAAATACTTTCTCTTACTCTGACCGCATATCACATGAAAAAATACCACATATCATTATAATCTGCACAAAACAAGAAGTCAACATGTAGTTGAGGAAATTTTTTTCACCGGGTAGTTAATAATGTATGTCATCGTTATCCCACGTCCGCCGAAACGATACCATATACATGATGTTCATAAGCAATTCTCTGCCCACGGTACATACGCAGAGAGGGGGGAAAACAACGAAAGTCGTGCCGTAGCATGGACCCTACTGCTGCCGTGTTAGTCTCTGGCACACCGACCGCAATCTTTCTATTCCCGAATGTCGTAACGACCCCTGCCATTATTGTATCACACGCCACTGGATCTTCGGCAATGAACGGACCAATCGTGAACGCGCCGTTTGCCCGTTCACGAATCACTGTATATGCCCTCAAATGCGGTGTCCTGAGGCAAAAGGTGCCGGCCGGGAATTCTTGCACCAGGTTGCTTATCAGTGCCTGGCGCTGGATACCGGTCTTTCTGTAGTCGAATTCCGCCAGTACATGCGCAGATTCTCCGCATTGAGATAACACTGCCGGTCCGCGATTGCTGCGCGCCGGATTCCGGGCGAGGCGCAGCGAACGGTACTTGTCTCTGAAACCCATGTGCCTGTACATGGCAACCGCGGACAAAACACCATCGAGCTCGATCGTCTTTATCCCTTTTTTGTCTAAGTAATCTACTGCATGCTGCATCAAGGCGGGACCGATATTCTTACCTCTTCGCTTCTTATCGACAATGATATTACCGAGGAATGCATAGCCGTGGTACGACACTGTTGTCGCTATGCCAACCCTATTATCACCCTGCCAGGCAACAAAGGAGCCCTCCGGGTCTAATTGTAGTAGGCGCCTGAAATCATCCTCCCGGTGACCCCACTGTTCGATGTCGGTAAGGGATTTCGCGTATTCAACGTCGGAATACTCCATCACTGCGATCTGTATCATCCCATGCCTCCACGTGACAGCGCCTCAATCGCGGTCAAGGCATATACTGCCGCACAATCATATATACGCCCGATCGATACAGATTCATCAGGGTGGTGGGCTCGGTGGAGTAATCCCGGACCATACGCATAGGCGGGAATACCCTTCTTCAGATAGTAGCGTATTTCCAGTAGCCCGGGACACATACGAAATTGCGGTCGCCTACCACCAACCGCACGGACACTACTTGCCAGGCAATGAGCCAGATAAGAGTCTGCAGAGGCACCCACGGCCTCCCCTTCCTGGAGAACCGCAGTTGTAATATTCATCCCTCTTTTCCGAAATTTATCGATCAGATCCAGGAGACGTCTTTTCTCCCGGTTGAAGTTCTCTTCGGGATTGATTCGTCTTTCGACACTGAATGAACACTGTCCGGGTACGGTGTTGAAATTCGTACCGCACTGACAAACGCCGCCAAGCATGAGTATAGAATGTCGCGACTCGCCCGCGGCAACCGCATAGCTGGTCTTTCTTTTTTCAACGACCTGCTTTATTTTGAGTAATCCATTCAGTAACGCGGCCATTTGCTCAAACGCGTTTATTCCTTCCTGCTGCAACACCACATGAACCGGTTTACCCTTTATCCGGATCAGAATGGAAAACGCACCACGGCATGCATTCCAAATGGCCCCGCTTGTCGGCTCGGGCATTAACATACCAATACTATTCTTTTTCTTTATGTACCCGCGTTCAAAAAGGTAATGCGTACCTAACTCTCCTCCTGTCTCTTCATCCGGGACAATGACCAAACAGATCTTTCCAGGTATTTCAAGCCCAATTAGCTGCATGATACGTATTGCGTAGATCATCGCGGCTAAACCAGCCTTCATATCAGAAGCGCCCCTCCCGTGTAGTTTACCGTTTCTTACCACTGGATTATACTGATGCTTAGCGGAAGCCGGCACCACATCATAGTGACCATGAAAATACATGACCTTCTTTCCTGACCCGTACGAGGCAAGCAGGCAGTAGCGCGGATGAGAAGTGGCGCCACCTCTAACCTTGATAATCTTTGGGTGTAGAGCAAATTGCTCAAGCTTCTCTGCGATCAGCTCCACGCATTCTTCATAGCACAATCCCGGTGGGTTCTCGGTACCGATCCTGATCAAGTCTTTTGTGAACGTGAGCATATCCTTTCGCAAAAGGCGGACATGCTTGGCTATCGCCTGCCTTAACTCTTGGACCTCCATTCTCACCCTGGAGGTTTGTGTTGACTGAGTCTTGTGACTAGAGGTTACCTTTGAAGAGATATTCCTCACCCTGGTGATTATAGGATGAAACCAATTCTCTGTCAATCATCCAGCGAACGGTGCGTTCTACTTCTAAGGTGGGCCAACCAAAGAAACGAGCTATCGCCTTCGGTGTTGTTTTGGTTGTTGTGTATACGTATTTCTCAATGAGCTTGCGCTTGGCTTCTTCAGCACTGAGCATGCGGGCCTTGAGTCTTACCTTCCGGGGCAACCACTTATCGGTCGGAGCCCAAAGCCCAAAGCGCCAGCGACATTTGTCCTGTGCTACCTTACCCGAGCAACAAATGAGTGACTTCCGCTGCAGCTCGATCAACGATCTTGTCAATCTTCTCTTGCCTGGTGATGAGAAGATACCGAGCTCGTTTCGGATCTGATGCGTCATGAGTGGGCCTCTGCTGTGGAGCAGGTCCATTATCGAATTCGCCATATCGGTCAACAGTTTTTTCTGGAATAGAAGATCATAATCGGGTGTTGGATAGAGCCGAATATAATGGGGCAGCAATTTGATCGAAAGGAGCGTATTATGATCACCCAGTATGCGTCCGTAGTACGCCCACTTCTTCGTAATCAGGATATGTACAAAATCCCACAACCGCTGGTTTGCTTCGAATCTGCTTCGTAGATCTTCAGTGTATATGGCTTTAGCAAGACTCGGCAGCTGCTCATTAGCGAGTGCCGAAACAAGACCTAAGCGTTCGATGAATTCCTTTGCTTCCTCAATACGAAAGATCTTGGTGCTTCTATCAAGCAACCATCTTTTCCGTCTGATCTTTCTTAGATCTAACCTTCTCATATTTTCTACGATTCCAGATCTGCCTGCGATCAGGGTAGTAAGAGCCCCCATGTCAGGTTGACCATGGGGGCTTTGCTCTCCCAGGTGTCGGTCTGTGGATCGCAAGCTTCAACTATACTCAAAGATGAGTATGGCGCAGTTGAATTTCTTTTCTCTTCATTTTTCTCCTTGCGACACCGTGCATCCATCAAGCTAGAACATAAGTCCCACACCAAAGCGGGCGCGGAAACCAGGCAAGTAGTTTCTGGCATCAAAGTAGTAATCGCGTTGAGCATCCATATAGGATTCCTTTGCCTCACGAGGAGTCACAAGACCATCATGATTGAAATCGGATTGCGGTGAATACCGTGTGCTCGACATCGCCGTAGCACCGAACTGATCAAGTGACGGCTCTGGATCACCGTGCCAGGTAGGATGGCCCGTGGTTTCATGAACCTCGATTATCTGTTCGGTGTTGAAGAGATTGAGGATCATACCTCGGAATACAAGATTGACCGGGCCCATTTTGAACCGGCGGCTGAAATTCCAGTCGACGTTCCAATAACTCGGGATGCGTGCCGAATTCTCGTCACCCAATCGATTGCCACGCAGATCACGCGGCGTATACGGCGTGCCCGAATGGACGGAAAAGACAAATGAGTTATTGAAATCCTGGAACGGAATCAGGAAGAAATCACTAGGCAGCTCAACATCGAGGTTCGCGTTCACGATATGCCGCTCGTCGAAATCAAGCCAGTAATCGATCACGGGCACGGCGATGTTGTAGAAGTAATGATCCTGATACCACTCAAAGGCGTCCGCCGCCGTTCCTTTGGCAAACTGCAACGTATAGCTCAAACCAAACGCCCACATATTGGACATCCGCTTCTGCAGGCTCACCTCAAATCCCTTCACGTTGCCGTAGTCCACGTTCTGGTACTGGAAATAAGAATAGGGAATGGCCACTACTTCGCGCACCTGGTTCAGATCGAAGATATCCTTGAAATAAGCAGTGAAGCCTAATACCACATCTTCGGAGAACTGGTTTTCGATACCCAGCTCGTACAGAACCGTCTTTTCCGGATCAATCAGCACATTGCCCAGAATCGCGTTACCCCGGCTGATCAGAATCCTGACCACCTGAGTATCGGTCGAGGTGTATATGTTCCCAAGAGCAGGTAACTGGAAGTACTGCCCGTAATTGAAGCGCAGCTTCATTCTATCGGTGACTGGTAGCGAAAACCCGAGCCGTGGTGAGATCTGGAAAGAGGCCTCTGAAGCGACAAGATCATCATTCAAGTAGTCTTCGGGATTCTGAAAGGTTGAGGTTTTGGCATCGAAGTAGTCGAAACGCAATCCCAGACGCGCAACTAGACCCTCAAAATCCATCTTATCCTGCACGTATGCTGAAACCTTCCAGGGCTTGCGGTCATAGTAATCCCAGAATGGATTTGCCACCCAAGGCAGGTTATTGTCAAAGAATTGCATTTCGTAACGGGTAAGGTCAAAACCCGCCTTGACCTCGTGCACTTTGCCCACCGAATGGGTAAGATCAAAACGTGCCTGGATATCATCATTGTTCCAGACGCGCCAGACCCGGAAGTCACCAAACGTATAAAAGAGTCCCTCAACGCCATAGGGATTGTTCCGCAAGGCCTCGGCATCACGGTCAAAATACTCTTCGTGATACTGCATGACACTATCGATCAACACGTCACGCACGGTTATTGTGTCACCATTGATAACCCGATAGCCCTCCCTGGAAATATCCTCCAATAGCGGGATCAGATGCTCGGCATAGAACCGATAGTCTTCATACCAATCGCGGTTGTTCGCTTGTTCATAGTCATAATCGCGATTGCCGTACACACGGCCGTAATGGGTCATACCGACCTTGAGTGCAGCCAGGGTTTTCGGCGTCAGCATGTAGTTGAACGTCGACGAGAGAATCCACGTATTGATGCGATTCATCGGTTTCTGGTCAAAGTACTTCAAGTTATATTGACCAGTACCAGTTATTGTCGACCAGATCACCCATTGACGCCGCTCGCTGAATCCGGTGAAGGTCAATTTACCTCGAGCATTAGGCAAGTGATAGGAAAGCCTTCCCTGTGCGCGGTAATCGTTCCTTGGCGCTGGTACTCTATACAATCCTTCCTGATGCTGTGCATCGGTCATCATGTACTCGCCGGATACGAAGTAGCGCACTCTTGGTGAGACAGGAACCGGGCCACCCAAAGAGAATTCGAATTGATTGTACCCATAGTTGATTTGATCCTGCCATCCGGAAAACATCTCGTCGGTAATATAAGCGACACTGCCCGCTACTCTCGGACCACCTTCCCTGGTCACGATATTAACAATGCCGGAAAGCGCATCACCGTATTCCGCATCAAAACCACCGCTGACCACTGATACCTCTTCAACGGCTGACGGGTTTATGATCGATGACTGTTGGTTAATGTTAGCCACCCTGGTGACGATGCCGTCGACAAAATAAGCTATCTCACCATCCCGGCCACCACGTAAATGTGTCCCGCGCTTGCTTGCCACGACTCCAGCCTGCAGGGCAATCACCTGGTTTATGGTAGTAATGGGTAGCCGATCCATCTCCTGTGAAGTGACTGCACGCCGCGTATGCACTGCATCGCGCACGATCGCCTCGCGTTCCGCTATTGCCGTCACACCCTTTACCTCGATCACTGTCGGAGGCAGACGGAAATTCAATATCGTCGTCTGGTCGGCATTAACCACTACACTGGCAAATGCGAGGGGATCATAGCTGATGTAAGACGCGTTGACACGGTACGTGCCCGCCGGCACGTACAGCACCACGAATTCTCCGTTCTCGTCAGCCGCCGCACCCAATTCAGAACCTTCAACCACCACGTCGGCCCCAACCAAGGGGCCACCTGTTTCGGCATCAAATACTCGGCCGGTTATTCTGCCATATTCGGCCCCGAAAAGCAGAACTGCGACCAGCATTATGCCAATCAGTTTTTTCATGTTTCACCTCCGCACAATAATGTTATTAGACTAGCTCACAAAATACTCACATATATTCTCAAATATGGCAATCTCATAGTGTCATCGCAGGGTACTTCAATATATGGTATTAAGGTATGTCTTGATGGGATGAGTCGAGTTGATTTCGCTTGCTATTAACGCAAGCTCGCCTGGTAGATTTCCCTCGCCTCAGACGACGGGACTGAAATCCCCATACGGTTTAGTGTCTTCACCAGCTTTTTATACTGTCTCTGCACGCCGTCTTTATCATTAACCGCCTGACGGCAGCACATGATCGCGACGTGCACTGATTCATCCGTATCATCAATACTGAGAGCCCGGTCAAGGAATGCTTGGCTTTCCCCATAGGACTTATCTTCAAATGCAATACGGCCCAATTTTTTCAAAACATCGAGAATTGCCTTCTTATAATATGATCTGATGTCTTCACACCATTCCGCATCGATCTCCTTACAAAAATCACCACGATACAGATCCAATGCTTGTCCCAAAAGCTGCCTGGCTTTTGCCCTGGTCTGTGACATGGACGCCGCTGCCTGATTGACCAGCTGTTGGAATTTCTGAACATCGGTGCTCACATAGACTTTTGGATTCAAGTAGTAATATTGATTTGCGAAGACCACGATTCTCTGCCTGTCGAAATCTGACCGTAAGACCTCTTTCAACGTATTACGTAACGCCGATATTTCTACATGTAGACTATGCGCTGCTCCACGTAGATCCTTTCGCGGCCAGAAGGTATCAATGAGCTCATCTTTCGAATACTTTTTCTTCTGACCCGCGACGAATAGTACGAAGAGTTCCTCGGTGTTTTTCGTCCGCCAGTTCGGTCTGACAACACGGTCCTGAGCGTC
>JBAUFP010000228.1:0-3676 GCA_049679205.1 bacterium
GTATCGACTTCTCGGTCGCCGATTAATCTCTTGAGATTGATACATGCAGGCTAATCATTTGCAGCAGCCTACCCCGTGTGCAGCGCGATTTAGAAGCAATGAAGCCGGAAGGGAATCTTGAAATTGAACGCAAGCAGGTTAGCGATCGGCTTTTCCTCTCGCTAAATACGGTCAAGGTGCACACCCGCAATATCTACGGCAAACTCGGTGTCAACAAACCGGACACAAGCGGTTGCCAGGGCAAGAACTTTGGGGATCATGCCCTCCAGCTAGTCGCCTGGCTGTCAGGTTGACGAGTGGGGTTCCTCGGTGCTATTGGTACAGCGATCACAATCGGTGTCACTTAACTGCGAGCTTGATATTCTGACCACAAAATTCGTGTCAACCTGGCAGACACCCTACTGGGAGGGTATCTGCATTGAATTTATCGTTATTTGAATTTATACTTTATTAGAAGCGAGATTATTATTTTGACTTGTCAACCAGTTAGGTCCTGCAAACTTATAGGATAGTTTGTAGTGAACTAAATTGAAAATGACCGGATCAAAGCCAATTTGGAGGAATCTCATGAAAGCGATTGTAACAACAAAATACGGACCACCGGAAGTTCTTCAATTACAAGAAGTTGAAAAACCGACTCCCAAGGCGGATGAAGTGCTGATACGGATATATGCGACAACAGTAACAGCCGGCGATTGTGAAATGCGAAGTATGCAATTGCCTCTCGGGTATCAGCTTATACTGCGAATGGGGTTTGGTTTCAGAAGACCAAGAAAAAAAATACCGGGGACTGAGGTATCCGGGGAAATTGAAGCAGTAGGAAAAGATGTAAAGCAATTTAAAGTAGGTGACCAGGTATTTGGATCTACCGGTATGGGTTTCGGTGCGAATGCCGAGTACATATGTTTGCCTGAAGTACCCGGTGAGATGGAAGGGGGGGTGACAATAAAACCAGCCAATATGACCTATGAGGAAGCCGCCACAGTTCCTTTTGGCGGTCGAGATTCATTGCATTTCCTTAGATTAGGAAATATCCAGAAAGGACAAAAGATATTGATTAATGGCGCGGGTGGAAGTATCGGCACTTTTGCGATACAGCTTGCTAAATACTATGGGGCTGAAGTAACTGCTGTGGATAGCACGGCGAAATTGGACACGCTGCGCTCGATTGGTGCAGATCACGTCGTCGATTACACCCAAGAAGATTTCACCAAAAACGGTGAGATCTATGATGTTATTTTTGATGCGATAGGTAAGATATCGTTTTCACGCAGTGCAGGATCAATAAAGCAAAACGGAACCTATCTTTTAGCCAACCCTGTATCTCAAATGTTTCAAGCGCTATGGACCAGAATGAGGAGCAGCAGGAAAGTAGTTATGGAGACTGCAAGCGGAACGATCGCAGATTTAGTTTTCCTCAGAGGGCTTATTGAGGAGGGCAAGTTGATAACGGTCATAGATAGAACCTATCCCCTGGAACAAATTGTCGAGGCTCATAGGTATGTTGAAAAAGGGGGCAAACTGGGAAATGTAGTCATTACTGTGAAGCATAATAACTTATGACATCCCGTACCGCAGTAACATCGCCACTTATTCTTACAAGATTCATAGGAGTACGCGCGCCAAAAACAAGCAACAGATATGTAACACTGTTTATTTTCATTCACAAAGGAGGCAATTGAATTATGTTAGATACAAGGATACTCCTTTAGGGATTCTGGGTAGCTCTTATGTTGACCTATCTATTGGGGGATGTGCTGCGAATATTTAGCGGTGATTTTAAAGCGGGAGAAGTAATGGGTATGCAGTCAACTCAGGCAATATGGTTTGCAGCCGCAATACTAATGTTGATTCCGATTGTTATGGTAGTGCTGACCCTGACGTTGAAGTATCCCGCGATTCGCTGGGTAACCATCATCGCAGCCATAATCCTATTTGGCTTTAATCTCATTGGATTGCCAACATACCCTTCAGCATATGACAAGTTCTTAATCATTGTAAGCCTTGTTTTTAATGCAATAACTGTTTGGTATGCGTGGAATTGGGTCATTCCCTAGTTAGGACAGCATCGTTATCAATTTCCATCGCCCTCGATCAAAGTAAATTTGGAGGAGAACCATGAAAGCGATCGTCTGCACTGAATACGGTTCACCTGATGTTCTCCAGCTCAAAGAAGTAAATAGACCGATACCCAAGGATGATGAAGCGCTGGTAAAAATTTATGCGGCATCCTTAAATGCAGCTGACTTTGAAACCCTGAGGGGTGTGTTCGTGGTCCGCATAACGGCGCCTCGAAAACCGATGTACAAGATACTCGGATCAGATTTCGCTGGTAAGATAGAAGTAGTTGGTGAAAAAGTTAAGCAGTTTAATATTGGTGATGAAATTTGGGGGGATCTATCTTTCCCCTTGGGTTACAGCACTTTTGCTGAGTATGTATGTGTTCCTGAACATGCATTAAGGTTGAAACCGTCCATCATGACCTTCGAGGAAGCAGCTGCTGTACCGACAGCAGGGGTCGTCGCACTTCAGAATCTAGTTGTCAAGCGGCCGGTTAAGCCAGGACAGAAAGTTCTTATTAATGGTGCGGGGGGTGGTGTGGGTACGTTTGCGGTGCAGATTGCTAAATTTTACGGGGCTGAAGTGACCGGCGTGGACAGCGCGGGGAAATTGGACATGCTGCGTTCAATCGGTGCAGACCATATCATCGATTACACCAAAGAAGATTTCACCCAGAGTGAAGGGCATTATGACTTAATCCTTGATGTTGTCGCATCTCGTTCGATTTTCGAGTACAAGCGCGCCCTGAGCCCAGGGGGTTTCTTTATCTATGTCGGAGGATCTACTAAGGCAATCTTCCAGGCATTGCTCGTTGGACCTCTGATTTCAAGGACAGGTAGTCATCAAATGGGTATTGGGAAGTGGGCACCAAACGATAAGGAAGATTTGGATACTTTACAAGAGCTTATTGAAGCCGGCCATGTTACACCTGTAATCGACAGACAATTCACTTTAAATGAGCTTGGTGATGCAATGCGCTATCTCGAGGATGGACACGCCCAAGGAAAAGTAGTCATAACTGTGGCACGTAACAACAACACCTGACAAAGCGCTGCACCCAACCAATATGCCGCGCGATCTTGGAGGAAAATCATGAAAGCGATCGTATGCGCAAAATCTGGACCTCCGGAAGTCCTTCAGCTCAAAGAGGTAGAAAAACCAACTCCCAAGGAGGACGAAGTACTGGTAAGAATTCATTCAGCAACAGTAACAACGGGGGATGTGTTATTGCGCAAGCTCAAATTTCCCCTCACAATAGTATTTGGTCTGTTCGGGATGCCAAGAAAAAGAATACCAGGGCATGAGTTAGCTGGGGAAATTGAAGCAGCAGGCAAAGATGTGAAGCGATTTAAAGTAGGTGACCAGGTTTTTGGAACGACTACCGGGTTGAGAGTTGGTTCTTATGCCGAATACATATGCCTGCCTGAAGAATGGGGGAGAGGGATGGTGACAATAAAACCGGCCAATATGACCTATGAGGAAGCAGCCGCCGTTCCTGTTGGTGGAAATACGGCATTGCATATTCTTAGAGGTGGAAATATCCAGAACGGAGGTAAAGTCCTTATCTATGGCGCTTCTGGAAGTGTAGGTACTTATGCGGTACAGCTTGCCAAGT
>JBAUFP010000229.1:0-5651 GCA_049679205.1 bacterium
CCTTCACTTCGCCACGGTTATTGATCCGGTCAGCATTTTGTCAGCAGATTCAATGGTAACTAAGTACTCGCCAGAAGGCAGGTCGAGAGTCAACGTCGAAATCCGAACATCAGAGACACTTTTTTCAAATACACATCGCCCCATCATGCTGTAAATCTTTATTATCGCATTTTTTACGATGCCTCTAGTGTCTATATTCAGCAAACCGCGGGTGGGATTCGGTCCAATAATCAGACGCAACTCAGACTGTTCAGGGACTTCGCTCTCGTTTTCTTCGACGCTGGTCGCGAGTAATCCATCGATGACTCGTATCAACTCCTGCGGATCGTATTCATCTGACCAGTACCTCACGATCCCCTGCTGGTCAATTATGTAATCCTGAGGATAAGGGGCCTCGGGATTCGGTACTCGATAGGTACCGTATACACCCTGATTATCCACGAGACCGATAAAACGCTGACCAAACACCTGGATGAACTCGTTTAGTTCGGCTGCACTCGAACTGATTTCAAAGATCACCACCTGTGAGGTGTCATAGCGTGCAAATATCGTACCATCAGTGGCCGCAGCCTGCGGCCCACACAATGGTCACCATGCACCACCGAATTCCAAGAATACTACCTTGCCCTGATAATCGGAAAGAGTGTGGTAATTATTATCTGAACCGAAGAGTGTGAAATCGGGAGCCGGCGAGCCTACCTGCGGAAAACTATTGTTGTTCTTGTAGACTTCCTGTGTCTTGCTTGTTTCATCCGGGTCATTTGTGTTATAAACGAGATCAGCGTATATACTGCCTGATCCGCTCGCCGTGACTGTTACAGAAACTGAGTCACCTGGCTCGACAGAGAAGACGTTCGGGTTAGCAGTCATGCCCGCAGGCGTATCTATCGATACAACATTGAGAATCAACGCACCCGTGTTACGCACGATAACCGTTGTATCTCGGGTGCTGTTCGCCGGTCCGAAGTCGATAACTTGAGGATATACATCAATATCTGGGTTTGGGTCCGGTCCTATTTCATAACAAGACATACCGCGCCAATCAGCCACAACAATCAGGCTATCATCACGGACATCTGCTCCATGTGCCCAAGTATTGGTATTATCCCAACCGACCTTTTCAATATGGTATGGGGTAGATATATCAAAGAGCTCCATCACCCGCCATGAGCCACTGATCAAGAGCTCATCTGTAATACTTGCTCCCCATACACAACCTTCGGTGATAATTGTGTCAAGAAGCACCGGACTGTAGGAATCAGATATATCGACTGTAGCAAGTCCATCATTGCCTAGTGAAACAGCCGCTATATTACCGGTGACATTTACGTCATTGGCCAACCCTGGCAGCGGAAGACTTGCAACATCATGCATGCCTCCTTCCAAACCGACTACCGACAATCCAAACCTGCCATTAGCAATAATTAAGAAAGAATCGCGTGCTACGGCATTCCACGTTGCATTGCTGTCCACTAAGAACTCATCAATTAGGTTAGGAACTGCCAGATTGGACACGTCGATTGCATAAATGCCATTTTGATGGGCGGCGCAATAGAGTATGTTATCCACAAGGACGCCACCTTCGAGGGCCTCGAGATTACCGGGAGGATTATATTGACCCAGCAAAGCAGGATTGCCTGGTCCTACAATGTCCCATATGGTTACCCCTGAACGCCGGCAGAAAACGAAAAGTAAGGTATCACCCGCAGCCCAGCACCGCCAGGCAGAAGGCCCTGAAGTAAAAATGCGCTGCGGGTTTGCCGGATTCGATATGTCGTATACTTCTAACCCAGAGCCGAGACCGTTGGCAACATAAGCCCTGTTGCCTACGACTTCCACATCCATGACGTGAAACGGGTTTTGCTCATTGTGACCTAAGAATGTGAGATTATCAATATCCGCAAAGGACATACTTAAGATACAAATTACCACTAACAAGCTAGCCAATGAGAAGTTCTTCATTAATGACCCTTTTGATTGCGGACGTCTGTGAGTCAATAACGTTACTTACCTTTAATCAGCGAGAACGCCTCGGCGCGCGTTGCGGTAGAACGCATAACCCCTCGGATCGCCGAAGTCACGGTAAACGTCCCAGGTTTCTTTACGCCGATCATTGAGAGGCAGAGATGTTCGGCTTCGATGACGACTAAAACGCCCATCGGCTTCAAATTCTCCATCAAGAAATCGGCTATCTCATGCGTGAGTCTCTCCTGCAATAAGGGCCGCTTCGCCATCACGTCAATTACTCGTACGAGGCTTGAGAATCCGGTTATCTTATTCTGTTTGGGTATGTATACAATATGCGCCTTGCCAAAAAAGGGTAGAAGATGGTGTTCACAGACCGAGTAAAAGGGAATGTCCTTAATAATGATCATCTCATCTTCGTTTTTCGTCTTGTAGGTCTTCAGTTCCTTTCTCGGATCCTTACGCACCCCCGAGAAAATCTCCTCGTACATACTGGCGACGCGCTTCGGTGTATCTTTTAGTCCCTCGCGCTTCAGGTTTTCACCAATCGCGTCAAGGATTTCACTTACTGCTTTTTCTATCTTTTTTCTGTCTATCATTTTTCAATATATTATCGATTTCTTCACCCGAAAGTATTTCCTTATCCAAAAGCGCCTGCGCCAGTCTCTTCAACTTCACCAGATTCCTTTTCACAATCGACTCGGCCCTGTTCTTTGATTCATCTACGATCCTCTTTATCTCTTCGTCAATTTCACGGGCCGTAGCTTCTGAATAGTCACGATGCATACCAATCTCACGCCCAAGGAATATCTCTTCCTGCTTTTCGCCATAGGTTAACGGCCCGAGCCGATCGCTCATGCCCCACTCACAGACCATCTTACGCGCCAGTTTGGTTGCCTTTTCGATATCATTACCCGCGCCCGTGGAAAGATCACCGAGTACGAGTTTCTCGGCTGCCCGGCCACCAAGCATGAATGCAAGCTGATTCATGCAATACGTTTTCGAATAAGTCCTGCGCTCGTCAATCGGCAGGGCTTGCGTCAAACCCAGAGCCATACCGCGCGGGATAATGGTCACTTTGTGAATAGGGTCCATGCCCGGCAGCGACTTACCGACAAGGACATGCCCACACTCATGATAGGCAATGAGCTTCTTCTCATCTTCCGATATCAAGAGGCTCTTACGCTCGACACCCATGAGGATTTTGTCTTTAGCGTCTTCAAATTCGGTCATGCTTATTTTTTCCTTATCATGACGCGCGGCCAAAAGCGCCGCCTCGTTAACCATGTTCGAGAGATCAGCACCAGAGAACCCTGGGGTACCGCGTGCCAGGATTTCAAGATCGACACTATCATCAAACGGGGTCTTACGAGTATGGACCTTGAGAATCCCCAACCTTCCACGTATGTCAGGACGATCTAAAACAACCACCCGGTCAAATCTACCCGGCCTTAAAAGAGCAGGATCAAGAATGTCCGGACGATTTGTTGCGGCCATCAGGATTATGCCTTCATTGACTTCAAAACCGTCCATCTCAACAAGAAGCTGATTCAGTGTCTGTTCGCGTTCGTCATGTCCGCCGCCAAGCCCCGCGCCACGCAGTCTACCGACCGCGTCGATTTCATCAATAAAAATGATGCACGGGGAATTTTTCTTCGCCTGGTCAAAAAGATCTCTCACGCGTGACGCGCCAACGCCAACAAACATCTCCACGAAATCTGATCCACTAATCGACATGAAAGGCACGCCGGCCTCACCGGCAACGGCTCTGGCCATCAGTGTTTTGCCGGTACCAGGCGGGCCAAGGAGCAGAACACCCTTTGGGATACGCCCGCCCAGACGGGTGAACTTGCGTGGTGCCTGCAAGAATTCGATGACCTCGGTTAATTCCTCTTTTGCCTCGTCGACCCCGGCAACATCTTTAAAAGACACGCTTAATTTACTTTCCAGAAGTACCTTGGCGCGGCTCCGGCCGAATCCGAGTGCGCGATTCTGACCCGATTGCATCTGCCTGATAAAGAAAACCCAAACGCCAATCAACAAAAGCCAGGGCAGAATATTGATGATGATCCCGCCCCAACCAGACTTCTGTTTTACGGTAACCTCAACGTTGTATTTAACGAGTTCGTCGGCGAGCTTCGGGTCTTCGAAAGGAATTAGCGTAGAAAATTCGGAAAAAGTTCCTTTCTCCTCGACATTGATGGGTGTTTTCAGTTGTCCCTTGATTGATTTCTCAGTTATTACCACTTCGGTTACATTTTTTTGTCGTAACTCCTGTAAAAAAAGCGAATACGGAATGTCAGCACTCTTGGCGCCACGGTTCGAGAATTGAAATACTACATATATTGGAATTGCGATTATCAATATCCACACCAAGAGTGTCGTTAATGTACTTCGCTTCATCTGCGGCTTATTTATCATCTAGTACTCCTATGTATTTCAGGTTACGGTATCGGTTATCATGATCTAGACCATAACCGACCACAAACGCACCGGGTATCGTGAAGCCGACATACGTCAACGGAACATTGACCACGCGCCTGGCCTCTTTATTGAGCAGGGAACAGACTACCAGACTACTTGGTCTACGGGTCCTCAGATTCTCGAGGATATAATTCACCGTGCGACCCGTGTCGATGATATCCTCCACCAATATCACATCCCGGTCTTCGATATTGAGTGAGAGATCATGGGTGATTCTCACGACGCCACTCGACTCGGTGCCGTCATAACTGTGAATCGACAGAAAATCAACCTCCACCGGAATATCGATTTCCCTTAGCAAGTCGGCCAAGAACATGAAAGCGCCCTTTAGGACACCAATAAGAATCGGTTTCTTATCCCGGTACTCTGTATTAATCATGCGGCCGATCTCGCCGACCTTGTTTCTGATATCAGCTTCTTTGATCAATACGTTCAAAATCCACCACCAAGAATCGCTTCGTTTCCTTGCCCACAAAACCCCTGAAGGCACGGGCGACACCCAATATCCACAGAATCCCTTTTTGATCGCAAAGCAGCATTGTATTCTCACGAACACGAGGACCTATGCGGTGCTCACTATATATCTTTTTCACCTTCTTCCTGCCGATTTTTGTCTCAATAAGATCTCCATTTCTCCTGTTTCTGACGAACAATGGCAACTCGATACTATCCAAATCGAAGACTTCACAATTTCTGTGTCTTCTGCTCAAATTCCATCTCTCTAAAATTCTTATGTTCAACTTACAACCGCCAACAGCAGAATCGCCTCCATTGATATGGAGCGGGACTTCAATTCTTGCCCTGGGCCGGCGACATCCAATAACAATCTTCTCACGTTCTCTTTGCGCATAAAGACCCTTTGGCAAGGTTACTTTTTTACCGGACTCTTTATTCTTTAGATTGACAACGGCATGGTAATGTTTACTTCCGAAACCATCAAGGCTTCCTACCAGATCCTGTATCGCTCTCATTACAAGCCGATTGACAAGTGAGAGATTATATCTCACAATTTTGCGCAAGTCAAGCAAAACGCAGTCTTTTTCTACACGCGCTACTCTGGGGTACGTTTTTTCAGCCTGTTTCCAGATATATTCATCATCCTGTTTCAATATTTCGATTTCTCGTCTCACCGCTTCGTGTATTTCAGGATTGATTTTTTGTAGTATCGGCAGTACTTTGATCCTCAACTGATTTCGTCGATA
>JBAUFP010000230.1:0-1544 GCA_049679205.1 bacterium
CGCATACTGACCCCAGTCAGTCACGTGCAATTTTGAGAGCTCATTAGCAATATATTCCCGGACGGATTCCAGCTCTTTGGCAGGACGCTCCTTTTCCCACAAGCCAATTTCGCGATCCGGCCTCGGCCCTTCCCGGTTATTCGGGCTGACCTTTGCCTCGGCTTTTCTCTTGCGCGAGCGGGATTCCTTAAAATGCCTATATAACAGTATACCAACGATCGTCACACCCCAGAAGAGAAGAACACCACCCAAGCTATTCATGCAGGTTTCCCCTTGTCTCTACGTCTCCATCTCTCCATGTCATCAGTTCTGGGGGACAGGCACCAATTTCATTGAGACAGTAATTAGTATGTACTAGGTAGTATACAGAAAACGACGGAGCTGCGAGCTCTGAACTCAGAACTCCGAAATGCAACCCGGACACTACGTTAGCTGGTGGAGAGGCATAACTTCTGTGCTGCACAAACTGATTGCCGAGATAGGTTGGATTTGCTCGATGGCTATGCCTGCTATAACGATGGTTCTCGACAAGCTCGAACAATAAATCTGTTATGCGCAGAATACACACTAAAAACCTCCGGTTTATGGTACTTTTCTACTCAGAATATCGAGGTGAAGTATAGCTAGAAAGGTCACCTCTGTCAAGGCCGCCTTACGGCGGTGATTACAACGATAAAAAAACCCGATTACGGAGATAACAGAAAATAAGGAAAAAAATAGTTCCATAAGAACCTCGGCTCCTCTTTTAGAAATATCAAGACTTAAGTGTATTTTACACACTTTATACCGATTTGTCAAGCACTATTTAACTAGATCCTCGATTCTAGATACTTGATACCTGATAAAATTTTGTCATAGAGTCATTACAAAGCAGTGTATCAGGGTTCAACGTAAGGTAATATGGGCGCTAGCGTGGTTCGAGTATCCAGAGCTGGTCCTGGAACAGGAAATAGGGCGGACGGCTCCCTTCATAAGAGTACAGCCACGGAATAGTTGCATTCGTCGTGAACCCATTTACTATATCACCAGTGAGTACGCTGATTACATAATACGTGCCATACAGACCGACCGCATATTCTCCATCTACCAAGTCATACAACCAAGAATCAGCGCTAAACGATCCCTGATATGATGGGTTCCAGGGTGATGAAATATCCATTCGTTTATAAACATAAGTCTGAGTCCATGGTGCGGGCACTATGACCAGCATGTTATCCCGTATGAACCCAGAATGCGCGTTGGATTCATAATGGTTATACACAAGTACCGGCTGAGCAGGATTCGAAACATCAAACACGGCCGGCATATTCGCGGCTCCACCCGCGACAACGAGATAGCTGCCAATGAATTCCATCGCTGAGATGGTGAATTCTAACATACTGATTAGCAGCTGGGCCTGACCCGAATTATCATACGTGAAAATCCGCAAGGCGCCGAGTCCGTAGTCTGGGCCAACCGCCACAATGGAATCCTTTATCGCAAAGATGCCAGGATATCCCGGAATATTGATGTGAATTAACAATTCGGGCTGAAGTATGTTTTCC
>JBAUFP010000231.1:0-4947 GCA_049679205.1 bacterium
GTATAGGAATAGAATCCTAATACATGACGCGCGAGACGATAAATCGCTGGAATACTTTGGCACAACCAGATATGGTAATGAACTGTGGCTCAACAAAGCACTAAAGAAGTTTAGAGGAATCCTGGTCATCGGTTCGGTCGAACCACACTATTTCGCCGGATTCACCGGAGGCAGAAAATCAATACTGCCGGGGCTTGCTGCCTACCACACCATTGAGCGAAACCATAAGTTCGCCGTGCATCCGGAGGCACAGCCGCTCAACCTCGTTGGCAATCCAATACACGAGGAGATGATTGATTGTATAAGAACGCTCGATGATAAGAAGTTGTTTTCACTACAGATGGTGCTGGACAGGAATCACAACATCTATGATGCCTTTACCGGCTCGATCGACCGAACATTCGAAATGGCAGCCCAGATCGCCGGTGAAATCTTCCGCATAAGGATATCAGCACAAGCCGATATCGCAGTCACCGTAGCACAAAGACCTTTTGATGTCAACCTTTATCAGACCCTGAAGGCTATCGAACACGGCCGGATGGCCCTTCGAGAGGGCGGCATACTGATCGTGGTATCCCCCTGCCCAGAGGGCCTGGGCCCGGAAAGTTTCGCGCGGTTGTTCAGAGATCGGCACAGTCTGGAAACTGCTGCGATGCATGCACAGTCCTGTTACCAACTGGGCGATCATAATGCCACCAACCTGAGGAATCTTAGCAAACAGAATGAAATCTGGGCAATAACCAAGATACCGAAAAAAGTCCTCGGCAATGCCCACATCAGGTGTTTCGCTTCAGGACAACAAGCGATTGACCTGGCCATCAAACAGAAGGGAAAGAATGCAAAAGTACTATTCATATTGAACGGTTGCCTCACTGTACCGGAGATCATCTAGACCCAACCATTATTGACTTTTTCTGATAGATAGCTATAATAATGACAATGCATGGAAGTCCGCTTCCCAAGAGGACGACAAAACCAGTGATGGAATCTATCCGTGTGTTTTTTCACGTGCATATTTTACTTATGGGAACAAGCGAGAGTCGAAAAACAACACAAATTCCTCAAATCGGCTCAGCACGAGGAGTTACTATGAAGAGGAGGAATAGTCTATGAAAAAGGTAAGCATTATCGGCGCGGGCAACGTAGGGGCAAATGCCGCCTTTTATATCGGAGAGAAGAACTTCGCTGACGTCATGCTGGTCGACGTGGTGGAAGGCCGGGCCAAAGGAAAAGCACTAGACCTAATGGAAGCAGCGCCGGTCAGATACTACGATGCCAAAATATCTGGATCAGACGATATCGCAGATATCGCTGGTTCCGAAGTCGTGGTTATTACTGCCGGGCATGTCAGAAAACCCCAGATGTCCCGACTCGACCTACTGGAAACAAACGCCAAAGTAGTGGATTCCATTATTCCACAGATCAAGCAGCACGCGCCCGAAGCGATATTGATAAACATTACCGAACCAGTCGACGCCCTAACGTGGTATATATGGAAAAAAGGTAAGTTCGATCCCAAAAAGGTGATCGGCATGACCGGCGTCTTGGACACCACGAGACTGCGCGAGTTCATCTCTAAGGAACTCCAGGTCTCCACCGCTAACACAACCGCTGTCGTCATCGGCGGGCATCACGACTACATGGTTATAATTCCCAGATATGCGAGTGTCGAGGGAATCCCAATTACCCAACTATTGCCCCAGGAAAAGATTGACAACCTGATCAAGCGCACCAGAGCCGCAGGCAGTGAGATCCTATCATACCTAAAAACGGCCACCGCTCATTATGCTCCGGCGGCAGCCCTCGCGGAAATTGTCGAAGCCATCATCAAGGATTCGAAGCGCGTACTGTGTGTCTCCGCATGCTTGCAGGGTGCGTATGATGTGAAAGATCTGTGTCTCGGCGTACCAGCAATTATCGGTGCAAAAGGGGTGGAAAAAGTGATCGAACTTCAGCTAACTATTGAGGAACGCCATCAATTTGAGGAATCGGTTGCAGTCATAAAGAACGCAGTGGATACCCTGGAAATCTAAGAGGAGGAAATAAGATGAAAAAGGTTACCATTATCGGTGCAGGAAACGTTGGAAGCTCTGTGGCACTCTACCTGGCTGAGCACAAAATTGCGGACGTTTTTCTTGTCGACGTGGTGGAAGGACTCCCTGAGGGAAAAGCACTCGATGCCGAAGAGGCCGCTCCGATCAGACGCTATGATACCGAGCTGAGGGGTTGCACAGATTTCTCCTGCATGGTTGACTCAGATATTGTGGTTATCACTGCCGGCATCGCAAGACGACCAGGAATGTCCCGAGATGACTTACTTAACACCAATGCCAAGATCATAAGATCCGTATCTGAAAAGGTTGCGCAATACGCGCCTAATTCGATAATAATCATGGTTACCAATCCACTGGATGTCATGGCATATTTGGCATTGAAGACAACAGGTTTTGCACTGAAGAGAATTGTCGGAATGGCCGGCATCCTCGACTCGATCAGATTCAGATATTTTGTTTCCCAGAAACTCGGCGTTTCAGTCATTGACACAACCGCCATGGTCTTGGGTGGCCACGGTGATTCTATGGTTCCTTTACCAAGATATTCAACCGTTGCCGGTATCCCAATTACAGAATTGATGCCCAAAGACGATATAGACAAGATAATCGAAAGGACCCGCAAGGGCGGCGCGGAGATTGTCGGCTATCTCAAGACCGGCAGTGCCTACTATGCGCCGGCCGCGGCGGTCGCCAAGATGGTGGAATGCATAGTCAGGGACAAGCGCCGCATCCTTCCATGCTCTGCCTATTTAAGAGGCGAGTACGGCATCGAAGGCCTCTTTGTTGGTGTGCCAGTAATGCTGGGTATGAACGGTGTGGAGAAAATTATCGAACTCGAACTGATTCCTGAGGAACGTGAGGCTCTTAATACCTCAGCCTCGGCGGTCAAGACGGTGATAGAGAAACTAGAGAACCTAGGAATCATTTGAGTTAAATTTCTCGAATAAGATCGAAACATCTATTCATGAAGTTAAGGGTCGGAATACCGTACGGTAGGGAAACGATTGACGTTCGTGTCGAAGAGCAGAATTTAGGCGAGGTTGTATTTCCCAATGAAGTGAGAATAAGCGATGAGGAGGAAACCCTTCAACGCGCACTGGCAAACCCTATAGCCTCGAAAAAGTTCGACGAATTCATCAGTGATGCCAGAGACATCCTGTTCTTGATCAATGACGCAACGAGACCAACACCCACGGCTAAAGTACTAGAGATCCTATATCCCAAAATAAAAGATAAAAACATCAAATTGTTGATTGCCACGGGCATGCACCGAGCACCCAACGAAGCGGAATACCTGGAAATATTTGGTGAACTTTACGAAACGCTCAAGGACCGAATATTTGCTCACGATTCCAAAAAAGACGAAGATATGGTTCATCTGGGAACATCGAAGAACGGGACGGAGATGTATGTAAACAAAATGGCGGTCGAGGCGCATAAGATTGTAATCATAGGATCTGTTGAACCGCACTATTTCGCCGGCTATACCGGGGGAAGAAAATCATTCTTACCAGGCATTGCTGCCTATCGTACGATTGAGCAAAACCACAAACTCGCACTGAAGTCAAGCGCCAAAGCGCTCAGCTTACATGGGAATCCCGTGCATGAGGACATGGAAGACGCAATCTTGACCATCAAAGAAAAGGAGATCTTTGCCATCATGACGGTCCTTGACCGTAATGAACGCATTTACGCAGCCACGGCCGGTGATATCACCGAGTCGCTGAAAGCAGCCATAGACCAGGCACATCGCGTATTCTCGGTTGAAATTAAAGAAAAAGCCGATATTGTCGTGGCCGTGGCTCCATATCCCATGGACATTGATTTGTATCAATCCCAAAAGGCCTTGGATAATGGCAAGCTTGCCTTGAATGACAACGGTATTCTCATACTTGTTTCCAAGTGTCGTATGGGCATAGGCAGTGACACTTTTGTGAAATTGCTGAGCAGTTGCCGAACGCCTCAAGAGACTCTGGACAAAATTGACAAGGAATTCAAATTAGGGTATCATAAAGCAGCTAAAATGGCTGAAATTGCCCGTTGGGCTCAAATGTGGGCAGTAACCAGTCTCGACGCCGATATATTGAAGAGTGTCTTTATCAGACCTTTTGCCTCGCTTCAAGAGGCAATTGATGCCGCAGTAGCGGAAAAAGGCGAAGAGAAGATTCTCTTCCTGATCAATGCCAGTCTCACCGTACCCAAACTGAGGAAACGACTCGTCTATCGTCCCAAGAGATTTGTCTACGCCAGCAAGTGGGAAAAAGGAATACCAGCTGCTCGGTTTAAAGCCGCGGAAATCGATGAAGCTGTAGAAGATGCATACCATCATATCTATTCAGAAATGTAATCGATAGACATCATCGACAGACCGGTGGTTATTCGTTCCGCATACTAATTCTAGTCACAGCAGAATATTGACATTTTAAAGAAAATATTTATAATACCTGTATAATTACATCAACAGCGATCGAGCATACGGTAGTGATGCAGAGTTCTGTCGCCAAAAGTGGGTGTTGATGTGTTACCGAAGCTTCTTTTTTTAAAGTATCCACAGCTGATTAGAAAGGAGGCATCAGATGGAAATCCAGGGATACAATGTACCCGAGGATTTATATTATCATGATGAGAACACGTGGGCCAAATTAGAAGAGGATGGAACAGTGAGAGTTGGCATGGATGATTTCTATCAGAAACAAGCCGGCGACACGACTTATATGGACTTACCATTTGAAGGAGATACCGTAGGACAAGGCGAGACTTGCGGCAAAATCCAATCGTCAAAATGGGTCGGCAAGTTCGTCTCACCCATATCCGGCGAAATCGTCGGCGTGAACAGTGAGTTGGAGAGTGATTGTCGCCTTATTAATAAAGACCCCTATGGAAGCGGTTGGAT
>JBAUFP010000232.1:0-6788 GCA_049679205.1 bacterium
GTGTGATAATGGTATACTTGGTGCGGATGCACTGGGAAAGCGGGGGAAACCTGCCGAGAGAGTTAGTTTGGAGGCGGCCAATGATCTCAGAACAGCTATCCATTCAAGCGCATCAGTAGATATGTGGATGGTCGATCAGCTGATCCCTTTCATGGCTCTGGCTACGTACTATAGCGGTAAACCTTCAGAAGTAAGCATACCGCTGCTATCAAAACATGCGAAGACAAATATCTGGGTTGTTCAGAAATTCTTACAAGTAGCCTTCAATACAGATGATGACGTGTTAAGAAGTACTAAGACGGGATAGATAGTAATCAGCGCACAACTACGAATCTCTTGTAGTAATTACCGTTGGCGCAATTTATCCGTAGAAAAAATACACCGGGTTTTAGATTTACGGTTTCAATCGCGTAAGTATTATTTTCTGTGCGCTGCACATAAGTGGATTTCTTTATTGCTCTTCCTTGTATATCGTAGATCAGAAACTCTACGACATCTCCCATGCCGGTTGGTATAGCGACCTGTATCTTCTTCGAACAAGGAATCGGATGGATTTCAATCGTACGGGATATGTTTATCTTGAGTAGTTTTTTTGTTTCGTTGACACCCGTATAATACGACCTTTCAAAATAGACGTCGTGATCATCCGGGAACAAGATGGCATGTGCCCAGACGAGGAAAATCTGATTAGCTTCGACAAAAAAATGAGGTTGCGTATTGTTCGTCGGATCAAAAGTTAATTGCTCTTCAGCCTCCCAGTTGACCGCATCATATGATCTACACCGGTAGAGATTGTAAGCGGGCGGTATATGCGTGGCATAATAGACCAGATAGGCTCCGTCCGTAGTTTCATTGGGAAAAGGGTCATGAGAATTTCCGTGGAATGTCAATCTGAGTTCTGGAGCCCAATCAACGCGGTCGTTGGAAGTGCGTACGAATACCTCGTATCCACTAGGAGTATTTCGGTGATAAGAATAAAGATAAGTTCCATCTGAGTGTTTCATGATTCTTGGCCGGAAGCCAGAAGACCCGACTAAAGTCCGGAGTGTATCCCATTTGTCGTCGTACGGTTTGTGCGCGACATAGGCACCTGCTGGGCCACGATAGCTCATGGTCAACGAGCTATCCGGTTCGATAATAACGGTTGGATCGTAGTGATTATCATACGGTCCCCATCCCAGGTCTACAGGACCGTCGCGATTCCAGTTTGTGCCGTCGAATGAGTGGGCCGTGTAAATGCCGTAGGTGTTGCCCTCATTCGACGCGTACCATAATCGAAATGTGTCCCCGGGCAGTTGTAGAAAACTTAACGTTGCCTGGTCTCCAGGGCTTTCGATTATTGCGGCTGTTGCATCCCATGATACACCGTTATCCGTGGAGAATGTAACGTATAGATCACCTGATTGCCAGTCTGGATTCCTACAGAAGATCACCCTCAAGCGGTTATCGCTTGTTCTGATTATCCACGATTCGTAGTCATTTTCAGGACCACCGGATACCACGACAGGGTCACTGAACAGGCAAATGCTCGTTATAACTGAAAAGAGAAAAAAACGGTGTCCGCCCGATTGTATGGCCGATTGCAGCTTCCGGGTGTATAGCATAGTGATATTATACAAGATTTGATGGATTGGGCAACATTGAATTCGTGCGACAACATAGATCAAAGAGATAGACACAAACTTTTGGATAGTTGACATATTTCAATTTTATGCTATAACAATACTCCAAGAATTAATGAAGCATTATAAGGTGGCTCGATAGATATATCTACAATTGCACATATGCACATATATCGATATATCAATGGGAGGTTGAATAGATATGCAAAGGATGACATTTGGTAAACCAATGAAGGAAACAATGTACCGGGAATCGCGCGTCGCGAAGGCACTGGGTGAACCAGCCAGATACGTGATTACGCATCTGTTGTTGAAACACGGACCGTTGCAGGTGTCTGAGATCGTGAAGCGAATCCGTCGCTCCCAGCCAACAGTTTCGCATCATCTCTCAGTTCTCAGAAGCCTGGAAATTGTCAGATACGACACCAAACCAGAAGGTATCTATTATTGGATAAAATATCCGAAAGAGGTGCGAAAGATTCTTGAATCCTTGAAAGAATTCATCCAACGAACACACAAGGGTCTTGGTGAGGAATCATAAATGTGTATCGATATATTGACAATTGCACATATGTGCATATGCACATATGTCGATATGTCTATATGGAGGTGATCATGGGTGAGGCGTTGTTTGATAGGGTGGCACGGTTCTATGATTACGAGCAGAAGGAGTTTACCAAGGATATAGCTTTCTATGTGGAATACGCCAGGAAGTGTGGGGGAGAAGTATTAGAATTGGCTTGTGGTACTGGCCGAATTCTCATCCCGATGGCAAAACAAGGTGTTAAGGTGACCGGCCTTGATATATCAGAAGAAATGTTGAGTAGTGCACGCATGAAGATAGACGCTGACGAGAAACTCAAGACGAATACAAATCTGATTAGCGGCGACATGAGAGATTTCGATATCAACAAAAGATTTTCAATGATCCTGATCGCTTTTCGTTCTTTCCAGAGCCTTCTAACAAAAGAAGATCAGGTAGCTTGCCTTGAAACAGTGCATAAACATCTTTCCGATAGCGGTCTATTCATTGTAGACCTTTTTGCACCGCGGCACGATTTGCTGGCTCAGGTTCACAGAACCGTGGATCTGGGCAAATTCTACGATGAAGAAAGTGATGTGTACGTGACGCGTCGCGCCGAAGATAAATATGACCTGGCAAAGCAAACGTTACACGAAGACAGATTCTACGAATGGACTGACAAGAGCGGTGAATCTCATATTCAGAAGTGGTCTTTCGACCTCTCGTATTTATTCAGATACGAAGCTGAACTGCTGCTCGAAAAATGCGGCTTTGTGATAGAACATGTTTACGGTGATTTTGACGAAGCACCCTATGATTATTACTCCGGCGAACAGATATTTGTGACAAGGAAGTCGTCCTGATGCATGCACGATTTTTGAGAAAGGGTGAAGAGAAGAAATGGTTTGACCTTATGGGCGAAGAGTCAGATGAACTATTTACACAAGTGGCTGATTACAGGCCGGAAAGTCATATTATTGTAGAAAAAGACGACAAGATTGTAGGCGGTATGAACCTCATCATCGACGAGCCGGATCTGCTGATGCTATTCAATCCCAAGCTTGTAATTGATTCTGCCTTGGATTTGCTACTGCGCAAGGCGATCGAGACAGCGAAATCACTAAAAGTGAACGAAGTGTTCAGCCTTATTCACGGGAGTAATGATCGGTTCCAGACAATCGAAAGACTTCTAAAGGAGTCTAATTTCGTTTTCGGAATGAAGAAAATATTATACGAGCTTAAATCCGCCGAGCTTTCCAAAACTAATGTACGTTCAGCCTTGACGTATGAATCGCTCAGTCAGGATAACGAAGATGATTTCATTAATATCTTCAAGGCGGTCTATCAACCAGATATATTCGAAAGCGATGCGGAAAGGTGTTTTATGGATCTAAGAAAAGGTGCCATGAAGACAAAACGTTTTTATGCTGAAGATTGGGAGATCGCCTGTCGTAGCATTACATATGTAGGTATCACGATGCCCCAGCTGCATGATGAAAGGGGCGAGATTGGGAGTAACTACTATCTTGGTGTTATCCCAGAAGAAAGGAAGAAGGGTTATGGCAGGGCGTTGCAGAGACGAGCAGTAGAGACTCTGCACAAGAGGGGCGCAAAGATGATTGTGGGTTCCACCGAACCCGAAAACACGGCAATGATAAAAGTATTTGAGTCCCTGGGGTATGAATTCACGGAGTATCAGTATTTCTATAAGTACTCTGGTGTTCTTTGAGAGTTACGGCAGCGTTCTCAGACAAGTAGTACTGTATCTAGGGTCCGATATAGCCTGTGCTGAGCGCAACGTCGTCGAACCAGCAGATATTCTCTTGTGGGTTATTATGTATATAGATACCCAATGATATACGCTTTATCTTTAGCTCATCTGTCGTGCGCCAATTAAAGCCAGTGAGATGCATGTATAGTTCGCCGTCGATCCAGGCGGCGATCTCACCATTGTCCTGGCCAGGGTCGTTTGCCTTGATCATCATTTCCATGCAATACCAGCGACCCCTTTCAGGAATGACGATTGAGTCGGGGTAAAATACATTGCCCCAATAATTACCCTGATTGTCCGGACGCATTTCATGCCAATAGGCGTAAAACTGCATTCTTCCCGGTGGCGTGAGTGACTGCCAGTCACTCCACGGCTCGAACCCGGAACCAAACCGATCATCACCTTCAGGCTTGATACTCGCCATGCCCATTTGGTTCCACCTATTATCGCCCTCCACGGCATAGAGAGAGCAGAAGTGCATGCCCCAGCCTTGGTCAAACGTCGAGTCGAATTTACAGTACCAGCGATAGTACACTTTATCATAGCCCGGATGGAACCAGTACTTTATGCTCGACGTGGATGAGTTGCCATTGTTGTAGGTCGCAATACACTTTAAGACTTTGCTTCCCGAGTGTGCTTGTAGGGGATCATCGATTACCTGGGGTGGGCCATAGGCATCGAACCAGGCATCATAAGAACCATCTTCAAAGTCTTCCTCGAAGAAAACCGTACCTGGTTCTTCGATGTTGCCTTCGGCTTCATCAGTGCAAGAAAACATGAATAACGAGATGGATACTGCAACTATGAGCAACACGCGTTTGCGTGATCGTTCGCAAATCATTAACAAAGTATACGGTTGTATGCGATTTTTGTCAATACACTACATCCTGAATTGTATTGACATCTGCTGTTGTTGAGTGTACCATGAACAAGACCAGGGAATGAAAACATGAATGGCACGCAAAAATTCTTTTATTGCATTGTGAGATCAGGGTTTGGTGAAATCATTATTGTGGGGCGTTACAGGGATCAAATGATAGAGCGCGTCTACCTGCCTGAACAGCGCGGTTTATTCAAATCATCGATGTACAAATCCGCCACGTCTGTGCATACCAACGATAGTACTGTGCGTACGATTTGCACAAGAATGAGTAACCTGCTCCAGGGTATGCAAGTTGTTCTCTCTCTTGATATGCTTGATTGGTCTATCACTTATCCATTTCAACAGCGTGTTTTGCGTATGGAGCATAGAATTCCTCGTGGGATGGTAAGCACGTACGGCAGACTTGCACGTAAGTTAGGTCATCCACACGCCGCGCGAGCGGTAGGCACGGCCCTGGCCCGTAATCCTTTTCCGATTATTATCCCATGCCATCGTACGATCAGGTCGGATCGGTCGCTGGGTGGATATGCCGGCGGTTTGGCGATGAAAAGAGAGCTCTTGGGGCTCGAGGGCCTGGAGTTTGACCGACAGGGCCGGGTTTTGACTGACCGGCTCTGGTAGGCGGCGTGGTTGTGCTTCTGTGACTACTTTATTTTGAACTCCCAGGAACAGTAGTAATCCTCAGGATGTGGGTCTGGTGGACAGGTAATGCAGCGTGTCTCAATGCGTGGATCGATCGTTCTTGCGAAATATGTATATTCGAGGATCCCGACGGGCTTACAAGGAAAGTCAGGAAGGCCTTTTCTTTTTCTTGCATCTTGAACGCGGCAATTCTCCATTCTGAAAATACAGTGACTGTCTGACGATTCCACGATCGATTGCTTGTTGATGTATGCATAAAGACGAAACTGGAGAGCTTGGATGAGTGACGGGATGCCACCTCCAGGTTTCATGTTTAATTTTTTCATTATGCGCTTGGCTTCGATTTGAGTGAACTTCTGCCATGCCTGGCCGTCGAGTTCGATCGCGGCCTCCATGCCGAATTTCTGTTCCACCGCTTGGAACCATAAGCCATCATGGGCTAACCAGTTCTTTGCTGCGTCAGCCAACAAATCCAAAAGAGCATCCTTATCTAGATCTTTAGGTTCAATCATGGGACCCCCTTGGTATGCGATAATATTGTTTTTGATCATGTCTCGTCATCTCTATTTTTGATTGCTTTAAGAGCACCTGGATATATTTCAAAATTTCATTTTTATGTAAACCACTTATTTTTACCAAATCATCGATGGTGACTGGTCGGCGTGCGATTAGCGCAGCGATCTCATTCAGATGATCCTTATGCTGTGCAAGTATTGCCTTCGGCGAAAAATCAACGATAATCTCGCATTTGTCACCCAATATCCCTTTGATATTCTGCAACGTCTCCTGTGTTACAGGGTGTGCATATTCCTCGCTTGGTGGGCGCACAACAGTATTAAGATGGATCTTGTCCGGGTTTATTCTATTGATGACCCTTTTCATTTCCTCGATCAGGGTGGGTTCATCGTTAATGCCCTTGATCAGCATTATTTCAAGCCAGATACTACCCTTATAGATTTTTCGGAAATCAACATACCCCGCGATCATCTTACTCAGATCCAAACCGGCATGGGTGCGATGGATCTTCTGAAAGACTTCTTTATTCGCGGTGCAAAGCGTCGGTATTACTACATCCGCATTTAGCAGATCACAACGCACTTCAGACAGGTATAGCAATGAACCGTTGGTGAGAACGGCAATAGGAATTTCCGTGGTTTTTTTTATTTCAGTAATAAGATAACCAATACTTTTGTGAAGGGTTGGTTCACCCGCCCCGGAGAATGTCAGATAATCAATCTGTGGATTCCCTTTCAATACACTTCTCACTTCATCGAGTACTTGCTTCACTGGCGCATACTCTTTACGGACCAGCGTTTTGTTTGTTGTTGTACCGAGCTGACAATAAAT
>JBAUFP010000233.1:0-3564 GCA_049679205.1 bacterium
TCCGATCTATTTACGATTCATTAAATGCGGGAATAGTGATCCACGACATAGAAGGGGTGGTGGTTAGCGCGAATAGGCGTGCGTGTGAAATTCTCGATAGAGAAGAGAAAGAACTTGTCGGCGCCGATATGAATGAATTATGCAGCAACATGGTGAATGATAAAGGTCAAAAGATTGAGGCACAAGATCACCCACTAACAAGGACTTTGCAGACTACAAGCCCGGTCCGCAACCAAACAATTGGCCTACCTTCAGATGAACCGGCAAAAAGTACATGGTTGCTCGTCAATACCGAGCCTATCTTTGATACGGAGACGAAGAAACTAGATGAAGTATTGTGCACGTTCATAGACATTACCGAACAGAAGAACATCGGCGATGCCTTAGAAGAAAGCGAGGAGCGCTACCGTCATATATTCGAGAATAGTCCGATCGGCATCGGCATTTCTGGGATGGATGGAAGGGTGATCACCGCCAACAACGCGATGCTAGAAATCACCGGGTACAGCCTCGATGAGTTCAGAAAAATCAATATTGCGGATACTTATGTCAGCGTTGATGATCGGCGGAGATTATTACAGGCACTGAATCAATACGGACGGGTTACAGATTATCTTGTGCGGTTAAAAAGAAAGGATGGTACTTCGTATGATGCGATCTTGAATATCACACGCATCAACCTCGGCGGTACAGATTATTACCACACGATGTGCCAGCGAGCTGATTTGAGGAAGAGCAAGTAAACCAAGCGATTCATCTTTAACCCAAAAGACGAACATATTTGCAGGATATTCTACGTTAAGTAATATGTTTCAATACTTGAGTATTGGAGTCTACGTTTTCACTGAATTTATGTAATCATCGACGAGGTGTTCCAGAACATCAAGTGGTACTGAACCATGTCTCAGTACAACATCGTGGAATTCCTTGATATCGAATCTTTCGCCCAATTCCGCTTTAGCCCGCGCACGTAGCTCCAGTATTTTCAGCTCGCCAACCTTGTACGCACAGGCTTGACCAGGCCACATGATGTAACGGTCGATTTGAGAATACTCACTCCAGCCCAGATTGTCCAGCAGGTACCCATAGGCCCTCTCGCGGCTCCATTTTTTGTAATGGATTCCGGTGTCTATGACGAGACGGAGCGCACGCAGTAGTTCGGAGCGGAGAAAACCAATAAGACTATAGGTGTCGCCGTAAAACCCATATTCACCGGCGAGCTTTTCAGCGTATAGCGCCCATCCCTCGACATAACCAGTGAAGAAGAACAATGTCTTAAAGAGCCTTGCGTCTGATTGTTCCTGCTCTAGGGCGATCTGCAGGTGATGGCCCGGTATAGCTTCGTGATAAGTCAATGCCTTCATGCCCTCTTTCCGGTGTTGGTTCAGCAAGTTGGCATAGAATATCCCTTGTTCAGAGCCGTCAAGCTTGGGCGGTTGGTAATAAGTGCCGCTGACCCTTTCTCGGTATTGTGGCACCCGCATGACGTGCACTTCAGTCCTGGGAATTCTTGAAAACATGAGCGGCAGATGGTTCTGCATACTGTCGATGATGGCCTGGTAAGCGAGTAATGTTTGGATCTTGCCTTCTTCGGTCGCAGGGTAGAAGTACTTTTCATCTCTTCTATTACCTGCAATATCAATGTATTGCCTGAGCAGGTTTGAGAATTCGTCTTTTCCTGTAATGCCTATCTTTTTGAATTGTTCCATCAATTGTGATTGTATGCGTTCGACCTCTTCGAGCCCCAGATTATGGATCTGCTCCGGGGTCATACTGGTCGTAGTGTGCCGGCGCAGGCAATATTGATAGTAAGCTGCACCGTCGGGCAATTTCCAAACACCCGCATCTCTGTTTGCGGTGCGCTGTATCTTTTCGACACTTTCAATGAATTCAGAATATGCCGGGTAGACACTCCCTTCCAGAGCTTCGAGGCATTGTTTTAACAAGTGTGCTTTCGTTCCATTAGAGATCGACTTCAGGTTGCTGATGCGGTCTTTGAATGAAACGTAAAGCAAATTCTCATTGTACGGTCCTTGGGTGAATTCAATGAGCATCCGTAGGAAAGCTTCGACAATGCGCAAAGGTGGTATTATTCCAGCTATGCGTTGCTTTTCGAGGCGGGGCAGGATCTGCGCTATTTTGGTTTTGATCCCCCCTAAACGTGCAATGTAATCCTCGGCATCAGAAATATCAGAGATCCGATGATGTTCGGTCATCAGCGAGATAAAACTGCTGTGAAATCCGTAGAATGGATGGATAATATATGCATGGTTGCGGAACCGCTCGCCCTGGAGTTCGCTGTGGAGAAACCACTCTAGAACATCAGCAGCGACGTTTTGCGAGGCATTTAGCCGGGTACGGTCGTATTCGGCAAGCCACTGGTGATATTTGCGGTATAGATCATATATCTTTGTGATGCCCTGTTCTGATGCATCGTCGAGTCTATCATTTCTTACGATAATGCTCCAGTCAGGAGGGAAGCCAATTGTCGTACCGGTTTCCGGATTCAGCGCGATGTATTCGACGACGAAGTTTCGGAAAAGCACTTCAATATCTCCAGGCCGTTGCTGTAACTGAGCGCAGCCAAGCACGGCTAGGCTGGTTACCAGAAACATGGACTTATGTATTATTTCCTGTGCCCATGTGATATTAGAGTCTTTCAAGGTCGTCCTCCTCTTTGTGTGTTCATCGAGTTTTCAGTGATATGCGATCACCTTACAGAACCTCACAATGGGGCTCAAACACGGAAATAACGCGGGATTCACAGGTCCGTTTTTTTCGTGCTGCGTTATTAATTCCCCAGATTGATTATTTTGAGAACCTCATTTCGGTTTTGAGTCAACGCCCGGATGAACATAACACCCTTCGGGAAATCGTCACTACTCAACTGTCTGGTGAGCCCGGTTCCGACTTCGCTTTCATGCAGGCTCTTGATTAACCTACCGGCCGCATCGTAGACCCTGATACTTACAGAGTAGATGCTCGGCCGGATCTCAAGGTTGACAATGCCATGCCAGATCGTTGGCGCGCGCAGCAATTGCCCAGGGGACGTCCAAACCAGGGGTCCCTCGCTAACACCCAGTTGTGCAAGCAAGGCTTTGCTGAAATAGAGATCGTTGTCGTCACCATTGCGGCCGTCAGTCCATATAGCGTAAAGATGCTGGCTGTCGCTCACGCAGACATGGTACTCACCCATAAAATCAGCCAGGCTGGTAAAGGAAGTGTCTGATACCCTCATGCTCGGATTGAATGTTGCACCACTATCTGGAGAATACTGGTAGCGTAACTCGAATACACTGGATATATTGGTTGGCCAGTCCGGAGTATGGTAGTAAATAACATGTAGGCCGCCGTAGGCATCGAAATGTGCCCAGCCTTTGCACTGCCCGCCCGATGTAATGTCGTTAACAATGAATGGGGGTCCCCACGTATCACCACCGTCGGTCGAACGCACGCCCATGATATCCCAGCCGTCAAAGCTGTTGTCCACCCAGGTGCCGAACACCACGTTGCCGCGTGCGGTTATCGAATTTATGGGCGCCCGGTCACCGTAGCTGCTAAAAT
>JBAUFP010000234.1:0-9510 GCA_049679205.1 bacterium
GAATAGATATTACCAGTAGTCTTGCCATATTCCTCCTTTCAAGTTGTTGTGGTAATTATACTGCGATAAATGGGCGCGTCAATATACATCGTATTGGTGATTCGTAGTTCGTATTCGTATATAGAAAAAGCACTAATTTCGAATTGCGGAAATCCAACTTCGAAGAATAAGCAGTATCGCCTGAAGGCTCGCAGTATCACTTCGGTCGCAGTATCGCTGCGCTCGCGCCCAGCGTCAAGCGCTACTCGCTCAATCCGAAACCTCACTGCACAATTGCTGTTCGAGCGAAGTCGAGAACTATGCTGCAAGAGACTTCTCGACTCGCCCGTGCAGGCTCGCTCGAAGACTAAATAGGTGGTCGGTTTCGAAAAGCGAATTGTGAAAACCTATATCAGAATACCAGAATATCAGAGCATCAGGAGGCAGGGTACAAGATTAGCATAAAATCAGGAACAGATTGTCGATTCGTTACCTGGTACTCTGGTCTTCTGACGATCTGCTTCATGATGCTCTGATCATCTGATGCCCTGGATATCGTATTCGTGATTCGTAGTTCGTATTCGTCTCGATGTTCTGCTGTTGACACGCTATTTGATTTTCAATATAATCTAATCATGAAAAGATACTTTGTCAGTTTGCTGATTTGCATCGTCCCTCTTGCCCTGGCGCAAGAAACCACATCAAATATCGCATCCCAAGCAAGAGGAGTAACCGAGTACCCCAAGCCCGTGGTTACCGAGGAATACATGCTCATGCCGGGCGATTCATTGCTCGTAACAATCACCGGAGCTACCAATTACTCGTATATCACCGGCGTAACCTACGAAGGCAAAGTGACTCTGAATATGCCGGTGACTTCGGTACCGACTATGCAAGGCACATACGTACCTCAATACGATGTTGTCGCAGCCGTTCCTATCTACGGGTTGAGCATCAAGACCGCGCGCGATTCCCTGGCCAAAGTATTCATGAAATATCTAAGGAACATCAAGGTCGACCTCACATTGCTCGGTATGCGCCAATTCGACGTGCTCGTGGTTGGCGAAGTGAGTAATCCGGGTATTGTGCGAGCATTCCCGGTCTATCGGGTATCGAGCGTCATTGATGGCGCCGGCGGTATCAACGCGATCGGCTCAAGGGCGAATATTGAGCTAAGAAGAAGAGGAAGTATTCATGCTATTGTCAATCTCACGGAATTCGACCGGACTGGCGATGTCCGGGCAAACCCTTTCGTGCAGGACGGTGATGTGATCATAGTGCCGCAGATGGAGAATTCAGTTGTGGTCAAAGGAGCGGTATTCGGCAAGAGAGAATATGAACTACGTGTCGCCCAACTCACCGCGGCCAGGGAGCGTTCCAGTGAAGGACTCTACGAACTCCTCGAAGGGGAGCGTGTCTCTGACCTGATTGTAAAAGCTGGGGGATTAACTCCCTGGGCAGATCCAACACATACTTACATTGAAAGAGACAATGAAAAGCTCTACATTAACCTGTCCGAAATAACAAGCGATGCTGAGAGTCCACAGAACATCAAGATGCGAAACGGTGATGTTCTTATAGTACCATCGGTCAATTCGGTGGTCTATGTACAGGGGCAGGTTATCAACCCCGGCTCCTTCGTGTTCCAACCGAACCTACATGCCAGTGATTACATCGGCATCGCGGGCGGCCCCCTCGACGATGCAAGCATGTCCAGCGCTTATGTCAAGCGGGGCGTAAAAAAAATCAATATAAAAGAAGATCCTCTAATCGAGGAGGGTGACATCATACTTATTCCCCGTCAGATATTTAAATTCTGGCAGGATTATTTAGAAATCACCGCGGTAATCGCATCCCTTTTGATATCCTATCTTACACTCACACGATAGTTTGCATTTTAAAATCATCAGAAGAAACGAAACATACCGACAACACAAGAGACTCCCTGTGCCAGTTATGCCATAAAAGAGGGCACCAAAAGAGGAGGTATCAATGGAAATACTGCTCATCTGTGTAGTAGCTATGTCCGAGATGATAAGCGCGCCAGACGTCACGGATAATCCGAATGACGATGGCAGCAAGATTGTCATTACCTGGCAGCAAGTTAGCCCAGACATGGTGATCGATATTTATGAAATATGGCGTGCCGAAAGAGAAAAGGAATTCCAAAGAGTCGCCGAGGTAAACAACTTCGAACAGCGATATACTGATTCCGAAACAAGAGACGGAATCACATACCACTATCGAATTCTTGCGATTCGAAATGGCGAAGTAGTCGCGGAATCTGAGGTTTCCCCGCCAGTTGAAAGTAGCCAGCAGTGGTTCAACACGGGCCGAACCAATGTGCTGATCGGCTTCATCATATATGCCTTCATACTACTGTATTTTATCTATCATGCACGCCGCGGGAAAGATCTGTTCATACGCCGACTCGCCGGGCTTGAGGCGCTGGAGGATGCAGTTGGCCGGGCAACTGAAATGGGCAAGCCTATTCTCTATGTTCCTGGTCTGTCAACGATCGATGACATAGCTACTCTGGCGTCGCTCAACATCCTTTCGATTGTCGCCAAGAAGACCGCCGAATACAACACAACCCTGCTCGTACCCAACCGCAGTCCGGTTGTATACGTCGTTGCCCGGGAAATAGTAAAGGAGGCATATACTGACGCGGGAAGACCAGATGCCTTCAACCCGGATAATGTATATTTTCTTACGTCCGACCAGTGGGCATACACCGCCGCGGTCTGTGGCACAATGGTACGGGAAAAGCCGGCAACCAATTTATTCCTCGGTCATTTCTGGGCGGAATCCCTGGTGCTTGCGGAAACTGGAGCATCGACTGGTGCAATTCAGATTGCCGGCACCGATTCGGTGTTCCAATTGCCATTCTTTATTACCGCCTGTGACTACACTCTGATCGGTGAGGAACTTTATGCAGCGTCAGCTTATCTTTCAAAAGAACCTTTGCTCATGGGGTCGCTAAAAGGCCAGGATTGGGGCAAGATGATCGTCCTGGGAATTCTCATTGTCGCCTCGGCTTTAATACTACTCGGACTGCCATGGGTTCTCAATCTGTTCAGCATTTGACGTGAGGAGGACAAAATGAAGAAAAGAGTACCACTCATGATATGTATGTTCTTAGGACTCGCGATGATCGTTCAATTCTTTATTCCGCACTCAATCAGTACACAATTCTATGACCACACAACCCGCTGGTACATAGCGATTATCGGCTTTGCGTGGGTGCTGGGAATCGGGAGTATCATCGACCATCACACGACCCGTATCCGAAGAAAGAAAGAAAGCTGGTACTTTAGCTACGTAACCCTAATCGGACTCGCGGCAATGGCCATCTTAGGCATCGGCTGGGGTATACAAAAAGGCAGTCTCTTCATGACATTCTGGACCTATATCGTGCTTCCTCTTGGTGCTTCGATGTATGCGATACTTGCGTTCTACATGGCTTCAGCTGCCTACCGTGCGTTCCGGGCACGCACCAAGGAGGCTACGATCTTGCTCATCGCCGCGTTCGTGGTAATGCTCGGTATGGTCCCGTTCGGCTATTATATTTCACCCCGACTCCCTGAATTTGCCGAGTGGCTTCTGAGCGTGCCGAACACCGCCGCGAAACGAGGTATCATATTTGGGGTGGCTTTTGGAAGCGTATCAACCGCGCTCAAGATAATCCTCGGTATCGAACGGTCATGGCTCGGCGGAGGTGCAAAGTGAAGTTCTTCCAATCTCTAACCAAGATACCAAGAAGAATCATATTCTTAACGATCGCGCTCGCCGTCGCCATTCCCCTGATCATTCCCATTGGTATACCGGTTAATGTGATGCCTCAGAGCAAGAAGCTTTTCGACGCGGTCGACGATCTAACAAGCGATTCAAAACCAGTGCTCATTTCGTGCGACTTTAACCCTCAGTCCCTACCCGAACTCTATCCGATGCTACTCGCGATAATGCGTCAATGCTTTTCGAAAAATATCAAGGTAATCCTTATGGCTTTGTGGCCACAAGGGACCGGTATGGTAGAAATGGGTCTTGAAGAACTTTCCCAAGAATTCACGAAGGAATACGGGGTTGATTACGCCTTTTTGGGCTACAAATTCGGCGTCGCCGCAGTACTCCTGGGCATGGGCGAGAACATCAGTGGAGTTTTTCCGGTCGATTACTACGGTACTCCCCTGGATTCTCTGCAGTTGACGAAGTCGATAAGAAACTACAGAGACATCAGCTTGATTGTAACCCTCTCCACCGGCGATCCAGGATGGCGTCAATGGTTGCTCTTCGCACAATCACGCTACGGTGCCCGCCTGGGGGTTGGTGTTACGGCAGTTTCGGCGGCTGATGTCTACCCCTACGTGGAAACCGGTCAGGTCACCGGACTGTTAGCCGGCATGAAAGGAGCTTCTGAATATGAAACTCTGGTGCAACGAAAGGGCTATGCAAGGGGAATTTTCAGGGCTTCACAAGGTATGGACGCTCAATCGCTCGGACACCTACTCATCATGATATTCATAATTCTTGGCAATCTCGGATATTTCTACACCAGGAGGAAGAAATGAACATATCACCTGATCCCTGGGTCTGGCTTGCCGCCTTCCTGACCCTTTGCATATTTTCGTTCTTGTATCGGGACAATATCATCTACCGGTTTGCCGAACATCTGTTTGTCGGGGTCTCGGCAGGCTATCTTGTTGCACTGACATGGCACAATCAAATATACCCTAACCTCATCGTTCCCCTGTTCATCGAAGGCAACCTCTTCTATATTATTCCTCTCGCCTTTGCGCTGTGCTACTTTGCTCGCTTCGTACCCAAATTCAGCCATCTAATAAGGCTACCCATTGCATTCTTGTTAGGATGGGGTTCTGGTGTGGCAATCCCCGCTTTCTTTCAGAGAGATATCTTGGGACAAACGCAAGGCACGCTACTCGTGCGTGATGCATTCATGAGGTGGGACAGCGGGCTCTGGGCAGTGGTCATCCTGGTCGGCGTCATCTCAACCCTGATCTATTTTTTCTTCTCAAGGGAACGCAAAGGTATTATCAAGCAGACTGCTAATCTCGGTATTATTTTCATCATGCTTGGCTTTGGCGCCTCTTTTGGCTACACGGTCATGGCCCGTATCAGCCTGCTCATCGGACGGCTGCAATTCTTACTTGGAGACTGGCTAGGGATAATTCAATAGACACTTAATACACACGTATTTCGTGTTCGTGCTTCGTACTCGTACAATAGCTCGGTTCTTTAACACGAATACGAACTACGAATAACGAATACGAATTATGTACAATATTGACAACTATACTGGTATCAGTATACTAACATCATGGCACTAGTCGATATTCAGAAGAAAAGCGCAGACGAACGCAAGCGAGAGAAACGTTTGGTCCACATGGCCAACGCGCTGTCCCGTGATTTCCTGGGATCCAAGCCACTTCAGAAAAAAGCCAAAGCCGCAAAAGAAGATGCTGAATACCTCATAAAGAGTATGCTCGACTATCTTTTCTTCCAGGAGAAAAAAGAAATCCAAGAAATCCAGAATAAGCACCTTCATGATTTCATGCTCGTCTACACACCTAATAAACTGAACCTTTCCGCGGATGCGGGCACAGCCGCACCCGAAACGATCACATCCTTCCTCCTCTTTCTAGAGGAAAACGGCCATATCAAAAATGGAGAGCCACTACGCGAAGAGGTGAAGAACAACAAACACTCTTTCCTGAAACTCATGCCCAAGGCGAAAACGGCCACAACATCCAAGAACTCCTTGAAAGAGACCACTAAGAGCAAGGTGAAGAAAGTCCCAGAAGCGGACATAAAGATTGGACGTAATGATCCATGTTCCTGCGGCAGTGGGAAGAAGTATAAGAAGTGCTGCGGACAGCCGAAATAATTACCAGCTCCTAATACAAGAATCCAGGATCAGCGCTTTCACATAGAACATAATTAAAGAATGACAATCGCACTTTTAGTTGTATTTGTAGTATCCAGCACCCCACTGGGGCCCGATACGACCGATGTCGAAGCACGCAACATCAGGATCGGTATTGCACTTTCTGGTGGTGCCGCTCTGGGACTAGCACACATCGGTGTCCTCAAAATCCTTGAACGCGAAGGCATCGAGGTGTGTTGTATCGCCGGTAACAGCATGGGTTCATTAGTCGGTGGGTTATATTCTGCCGGCTATTCTGCGGCCGAACTGGAGAGTATCGCCGTACATGCTGATTTCAGAAGTTTGTTCAGCTCGTCCATTCCTTTCGGTGCTCAATACCTACCCGAACGCCAATGCAACCAGCGCTATATTGTCAGTCTTAGCCACAGGAATTTCGTCCCTACCCTGCCCGGTGGTCTGGTATCCCTGCAAAATGTTGAATTCCTGCTAATGAGGCTATTGTCGGACATTGAATACAACACATACTACGAATTCGACAGCCTACCCATCCCATACCGGGCGATCGCGGTTGATTTGATAAGCGGTGAGCTTATTGTGTTGAAAAAGGGCCGACTCGAGCAGGCGATGCGTGCAAGCATCGCAATACCCGGTGTGTTCGCTCCGGAGACCATTGACAGTCTGGAACTAGTTGATGGTGGAGTACAACGGTTCTTGCCAGTAGAACCGCTCTTCGAATTCGAACCGGATTTGGTGATTGCCAGCATAACCAGAAAAGGAAGTGAGGCAGAGACCGGGATCGAGCTTATCGACGTTGTTTCACGCACCATGAACCTGATCAACCTCGGCGACCTACGCGCGCAAATCGCTCTTGCCGACATCGTTATCAGGCCAAATGTCGACCCTTTTCTTGCATCTGACTTCAGTCGCGCTCATGAGCTCATCGCGGCGGGCGAGAAAGCAACTGAAGCCATGTTGTCACAAATAAAAGAAAAAATCGCATACCACCAGCCAGTTGCGCCCGAAAGAAAGGTAGAATCGCGCCCCATGCCGACGATAGCATCCATACGTTTTGAAGGTCAGGAGATTACCCGGGCTAATGTTCTATCAAGGATAATCAAAACAAAACCAGGCACAAAACTGGATTTTCAGCGAGTCATAGACGACATGGTAAACCTTTACAACACCGGGCTCTTCTTGAATATCACATACCGACTTGAACCATCGAACGACACAACGGTAAACGTGATTTTCGAACTGAAAGAGCAAGACTATGGCTTCTACAGCTTAGGAATAAAATACGACAATGCAGACAATTTATTGATGGGCCTGGCAGTAGGTCAAGGCAACTTGTGGGGGTCAGGGGCAAGCATACGCGCTGTGATCAACATAGGGAATCCACGCGAGATTCGGCTGGGCCTTACGGGAACCCGGCTCTTCGCGTTTCCGTTTGGATACCGGGTCGATCTGTTCCGTGGTTCGATTGACCGCGCCTATTACGAGTCGGGCGAATGGCAAACTGATTATAAAAATGACTACTACGGCAGTGTTGCTGAAGTCGGTTATATTCTCGGACGCAATGCCTTCTTCAATCTTGGTTTTGATGTCCAAAACTTCCATTACCGGCTACCAGAATTACCGGTATTTGACACACTGCCTGAACAAGAGTGGGTAATCGGTCCAACGTTCAACCTGGAATTTAACAACTTCAATGACCTACAACTGCCCAGCCGTGGCTCTGCCCTCCGCATGAATGCACTCTTTTCCAGCATGACACTGGGTGCAACGAACGAATTTCTGCGGCTTGATTTTTCAATGGACCATTACATTCCTCTATCCTCAAGGATTCTGCTGCATCCGGGTATGGATATGGGAATTTCATTCGGAACCTTATCCTGGTCCAATTACTTTTTTACAGAACCCCAAAGACTTGTCGGATTTAAAAAAGAAGAACATACTGCACCCCAAATCGCTATTCTTCGAATGAGCGTTGATTTCAAGCTCTTCCATTTACTAAGTCAAAAGGAATATCCTTTTTATCTGCAAGTATTTTCGAATATCGGTACATTCACTCAGCTAGCCGATCTGGCAAACTCAGAGGATATAACGTCTCAGCTTTACTGGGGATTTGGTGTCGGAGCAAGAGCCAATACACCGATCGGCCCGTTTCAGCTGGTGGTGGGCGTAGGTGAACACGGCCGGTTCGATTCAGAAGACATGGAACTGAACTACCATATTTCTATAGGCCGCGAATTCCGGTATAACAAGTAGAACCCTATGCACGCTCAGGTCGCGGGGTCCACAGCGTAACCAGAACCGCGAGCGTAAAAGCGACAATAAAGGTTGCGGCCCGGGCAGTGAACATGCTGTCGAGACCGGTTGTCATCCATACTACGGTTGTTACAAAACCCGACACCAGGGAAGCCATCACCCCACGCCCCGAGAACCTTTTCCAGAAAAATGACAGAATCACTGCCGGGGCAAACGAACAACCAATCCCGGCCCATGCCCAGCCGACTATCGTATAGATCAGGCTCTTTGACGTAAAAGCCATGGCCAGCGCAATCACACCAACCACAACAATCGTGATACGCGATATCAAAACCAGCTTTCGATCATCGAAACCTTTACGCAATGCCTTATGTACAATATCCTCGCTAATCGACGAGGTTGCAATCAGCAGTTGAGAATCAGCGGTGGACATCATGGCGGCCACGGCACCAGCCAAAAGGATTCCGGCAAGCCATGGCGGCATGAGCTTTAACAGCATGAACGGCAGAATCTGTTCAGGATCAGCAACGGCTCCGGTACCGTACAGCGTAATTGCTGCGATACCCAAGGTAATCGCGCCAGCATAAGCAAGCAGTGTCCAGACAATAGCGATCGTCGCGCCGATTTTCACATCCCGGTCGCTACGCATCGCCATCCACCGGGCGTCCAGTTGCGGTTGTCCGCCCAAATAGCCGAAGAACCAGGAAAAATTATTAAATACCAACGTACCGGCGGCAAATCCAACTGCACCTCCGGTCCAGGAATCAAACCCTCCTCCGGCCCCAGCAAGCGCGGTCGCAATCGAAAGATTACTACGGCCAATGGCAACCAGTGCGATAATCGGCGTAACGACAAGGGTTATTATCATCAAGATGGCCTGCAAAACATCGGTCCACACAACCGAGAAAAAACCGCCGGCCATTGCATAGATGATGACCACGATTGCCGAAATGATTATGCCCCAAGTTACTGGTATACCGAATGTAATGTTGAGTGTCTTCCCGCCGCCGCTGAACTGCGCGGCCACGTAGAGCACAAAGAAGAAGATAATGATGATGCTCGAAAACCATCTAATAAACTTGCCCTGACCAGCATACTTGGTTGCGAGATAATCAGGTAGAGTCAACGTATCGTACTTGTCACGTTCCCTTCTGAACTCCCTTGCCAGCCATAACCAGGAAACAGTAATTCCAGTAACACAACCAACCGCGATCCATACTGATGACAGACCGGCGGCAAATGCGAATCCGGTTAAACCCAAAAGGCACCAGGCTGATTCTCCAGTGGCCCTTTCAGACAAGGCAAGGGCCCAACCTGGAATCTTCTTACCACCGAGATGAAAATCCGCCTGACTCATTTTC
>JBAUFP010000235.1:0-3800 GCA_049679205.1 bacterium
TCCAAACATATTTAGTCTTTGCCATCGCCATATTATTCCTCCTTGACTAACTATAGTTAAATAGAAATGGAAGTCAAGAAAATTGTTGCGTTGACAAGAAATACTTTTTATTTATAATAGAAATAATGAAAAGCCAAGATGTATCAAGAACAAAGAAAAAACTCGAGGGGTCAGGCACGAGATTCGTCGACCTGAAATATCCATCGCTTGTCGGTAACCTACATCACATAACCATACCCTTCGAGCGATTCGAATGGATAATTGAAAACGGGGTCGGGGTCGATGGCTCGAGTCTACCTGGTTACAAGCTCGTGGAAAAAGGAGACATGCTGCTCTTTCCTGACTTGACTACGCTCTTCTTTGATCCATTCTTCGAACACAAGACTGCTTCATTCCTATGTAGCATACACTCACCCGACAAGCTGGTGCCCTATATGCGCGATCCACGGACGATCGCGATGAAAACAGCCACGTACATCAGAAAACAATTGAAGACCGACGCCTTCTTCTTGACCGAACTCGAATTCTACATGCTCAGTCAATGCTCCTATGGCGAAGGACCCGGCTACAGCTACTTCAGAATAGGACCCGAACCAGCCGATGCGCCCGGCGTATTCTACCCGATACGCAAAAAAGGCGGCTACCACGTCGGACCGCCTCAAGACCGGTATTTCAACATCCGTAATTCCATCATAGAAGCACTTTCACTGTGTGGAATCAAATCTAAGTATCATCATCACGAGGTTGGTGAGAAAGGACAAGTAGAAATCGAGCTTGTTTTTGAACCACTGGTTAAAGCTGCAGACGATGTCTTCCTGGCAAAGTATTTGATAAAGTGTGGTGCACAACGCCAAAACAAATGGGTGACCTTCATGCCGAAACCATTTTTTGACGAACCGGGTAATGGCATGCACATGCATCAATACCTCGGAAGCAAGAGCCGTTCACTCTTCTATGCGGAGAACAAGAAATACAATCTTAGCGAGATGGCGCTCAACTATATCGGCGGTATCTTACATCACTCGCGCGCGCTATGCGCGCTCACCAATCCGAGCAGCAATTCATTCAAACGATTGATTCCTGGGTTCGAAGCCCCAACATATACGGATTTTGCGTATGCCGATCGCACCACAGCGATACGTATTCCCGGTTATTTAAAAAACAAAAAAATGATGGAAATAGAATACCGCATACCGGACGCGATGGCAAATCCCTACCTGTCCATGCCCGCGGTCGTGCTTGCCGGCATCGATGGCATCAAAAACAAGACGAAACCAGACCAGAAAGAAAATTTACCCTCCAATATGATCGAAGCAATCGAATCGCTTAAAAAGGATCATGAATTCCTGCTGCAAGATAATATTTTCAGCTTGGATCTGCTCGAAAGCTGGATCGAAGTAAAGACAAAGCAGTTTGAGGAAGTCCACATCAGACCACATCCCTATGAATTCACTCTGTATTTCGGAGCCTGACCGCACTGACCGACATGACCAAAACTGTCAAGATTGGCCTTGTCGGGTGTGGCGCACACGCCCAGATTGCGCACCTACCTTTTCTTAAGAAAAATAACCGCTGTAACCTTCTGGCTATATGTGATACCGACCTTAGAAAACTTGATTATTTAGGGTCAAAGTACTCCATCCCGAAAAAGTACCAGGATTTTCAAGAAATCGTCGAAGACAAAGAAATCGACGCTCTCATAATTGCCACGCCGAGCTATCTTCATGCACCCATGACAGTAACGGCAATGAGATATGGCAAGGATGTCTTATGCGAGACTCCTATGGGGATCAATTTAAAGGAAGCCCGGGAGATGGTGAGGGTGTCAAAACGCACAAAACGTAAGCTCATATTGGCAATGAACAATCGGCTGCGCCAGGACGTTCAGATATTGAAGAAGTTCATCCGGGAAGGTGAACTTGGAGAAATATACTATGCCAAAGCAGGCTGGCTGATTGGCACGCGCGAGTGGATCCTTAGTCCCGGACGTTTGGAAAGCATGTCCATGGGTGGAGGAGCTTTCCTTAGTCTCGGTGTACATCTGCTTGATATCGCTCTGTTCCTGCTCGCGCACAAGAAAGCCAAAACGATATTCGCATCGGTACACAGAAAAGAAGCCGCGGCCAGTGTCGAAGACACCGCCATGTGCACCATCAACTTCGCCGACGAAACACTACTCACTATCGAAGTCGGCTGGTCGCTGCTCTTCGAAAAAGATTTCCTTTACTGCAACGTTTTCGGTAACAAAGGTGCCGCATTACTCAATCCTATGAAAATCCAAAAAGAATTACACAGCGAGTTGTTTAATGTTACGCCAACGATAGCTCATAAAAAAATATATCGAACCTCCTATGAACTCCAGTCCGAATATCTGACAGGCTGTCTGCTCGGGAAATCAAAACCACCCATCTCGAGCGAAGATGGACTCATCATCGCGAAAATAACCGAGGCATTTTACACATCGGCAAGAAAAAAACAACTCATACGGATATGAAACCAATCGATGAATGGTATCAAAGTATCCGGAGGGCAGACCATGGATAGATGCCACACCACGCTACTCACCGGACTCGCTGCTATTCTCATGTCACTTTCCTTCCACCCCCTGGGATTGCATTTCCTGGCCTGGTTTGGATTGGTTCCCCTGCTCTTTGCCATAGAAGGTATGCGTCCCGGGCAGTCTTTCAGAACGGGTATCGTGTTTGGCTTTCTGTTTGCGTTGTTTGTGCTATTCTGGATAGTGTTCCTCCAGATCGAAGCAAACATAAAGCTACTCATCGTCTTTGGACTGCTTGTGCTCTTTCTCTACATCGGCCTCTATTTCGGCGTTGCTCTCGCTATTACGAAGAGAATTGGTATATGGTTTCTCCCGTTAGTAATCACCGCTCTGGAATTTGTCCGGGGTATTGGCGAGTTGGGTTTCCCTTGGCTATCACTCGGCTACTCTCAAGCCCGGTATCCATTGTTCATACAGCAGGCATCCATCTACGGTGTATACGGTATATCCTTTTGGCTGGTAATTCTAAACGTCTCAATCTATAACGCACTTAGACGCAGAAATTACAGGAGCATCGCTCTCGCCACTCTCATATTCATGTTGCCCGTTATCTATGGGCTGTTCCGAATGGATAATGTCGGCGGCAAAACTGTTTCGGTGGGCATAGTACAGCCAAACATTGACCCTAACTTGAAATTCAGCCGGGAATTGCGCTTTAGAACATTTGAACGCTTGATATCCATGTCCACACAATGTGTTAGAGCATCCATCGAACAATACGGCGAGTCACCCAGCCTGATCGTCTGGCCGGAAACGGCGACGCCGGTCTTCCTCAAATCACCGGGAAAATACCAGGATCTGGTAAAACGGCTAGTAGACCGATTACGGGTTCCGATATTGACCGGTACCGCCATCTACGAACCACAGGAAAACGAGATATTCAATGGCGCGGTTCTCATTGAACCTGACAAAAACATCGAACAAGACTACCGCAAGATTTATCTGGTGCCGTTCGGTGAACACATACCATTCGACCGGCAAATCGCGTTCCTGCGCAACGTTGATTTCGGCGAAGGTGACTATACACCCGGTAGAACCCACACCGTCTTCCGCACACCCCAGTTTACTTTCGCATGTCTGATATGCTTTGAATCCATATTTCCCGAATTATCCAGGAGATTCGTGAATAATGGTGCCGAAGTGCTGGTGAATATCACGAATGATGGCTGGTTTGGCAAAATATCCGGGCCTCAACAGCATAATGACATGGCAATCTTACGCAGCGTAGAGAACGGTGTTGTCT